>CAZZWW010000055.1:0-11639 GCA_964657815.1 Vulcanimicrobiota bacterium
CGATGCCGTAGGCCCAGTGCAGGCCGGTGTTGAACCATTGCGGCGAGTTCGGCGCGGCCATCTGCCTGGCCAGCATGAAACGCAGCTCGTCCATGAAGGCCTGGGCGTCGTGCTCGGTGTCGAAATAGCCGCCCTTCCAGCCCCAGTAGGTCCAGGTGCCGGCGAGACGGTCGAAGACCTGCTTGGCGCTCATCTCCGGCCCGTAGCGCTCGGCCTCGGGCAGCTGGGCCAGTGCGTCGGAATCCTCGACGTGGCGCCACAGGAACGAGGGCACGTCGTTCTCCTCGACGCGCTTCAGCCGCGCCGGCACGCCGGCCTTGCGGAAGTACTTCTGGGCGATGACGTCGGAGGCGACCTGGCTCCACGCGGCCGGAATCTCGATGCCGTCGAGCAGGAAGACCACCGAGCCGTCCGGATTGCGGATCTCGCTCTTGGCCGCGCGGAACTCGAGGGCCGCGTAGGGCGACTGATCGGCGGTGGTGAAGCGGCGTTCGAAGCGCATCGTTGATCCCTAGAGCGTGCTGGTCGGCCCCGGGACGGAGTATGCTCCGATTCTCGAAAAACGCTAACCCTAGCCGTAGGATTTCTGTGGAACGCTAGATATGGTGTTCCCTGGTAAGTGTGGGAAGAGCGGGGATATCGTGAGGGGGGCGGCAGAAAGGCCACAAGGTAGAATGGAGGCGACCGGGACGTCGCGCCCCGCGTCGTAGGGTGACCGAGCCAGGCTCGGCCACCTGACAAGCGGCTATTCACCACCATCGTCAGAGGCGGCTTCGAGACGAAAGCGACATCGCGACCAAGCTGGCGGAAGATCAATCCGCGCCGGTGATGATCCGCTTCAGCGTGTTGCCGTCGTTCAACTTGGTGTGGTTCGGGTCCTCGGTCACGTCCTTGCGCTTGTCGTAATAGGCGATGATCGTGAACTCCGGATTCATCGCGTGCTGCGCCCCGTCGGACTGGTGCTCGATGTAGCCCTGCACCCGGCCCTGCCTGTCCTTGAACACGTCGCGCTTCTTCTCGCGGAACTGCATGAGGTGCTCCCAAATCTCGCCGTCTCGAACAATGCGGGCGGCTGCGGCGCCCGATCTTAATCTAGGTCGCACGCGGCCGAGGTCGAGCGCCCCTCGTGGCGCGAACGAGGCCAGCGGCAGGCATCCTCGCCTGCGCGCAGCTGCACGTCCTTTTCGACGACATCTTTCCCAACTCGATCGGCTGTCCGATCTTCGCAGGAGTCCACCCGTGAAACGTTTGATCCTCCCGATGGCCGGTGCCGCGATCCTCGGCGGCATCGCGGCAGCGGCCGCCCACGCCCGGCTCGAGCGCGCCGTGCCCGCCGTCGGCTCGACCGTCGTCGCGCCCGACCACATCACCCTCTTCTTCTCCGAGGGCGTGGTACCAAACTTCTCCGGCGTCGCCGTCGCCGATGCGGATGGCCACGCGGTGAAGACCGGCAAGCCTTCGGGCAAAGGCGCCGAGCTGGACGTGCCGGTCTCCGGCCTGCGCGCCGGCACCTATACGGTGCGCTGGCACGCCGTCTCGGTGGACACCCACAAGACGCAAGGCAGCTTCCGCTTCACCGTCGCACCTTGAATCCCGACGCGCCGCTGATCCTCGTCCGCGCGCTGCACGTCTGTGCTGTGGCGACGCTGTTCGGTGGTGCCGGCTTCCTGCTGGTGCTGCGGCGCCGGCCGCTGGGCGCGGTCGCCGTGCTGCGGACGGCGGCCGTCGCCGCCGCATCCACAGGGTTTTGCTGGTTCGCCCTGGTGTTCGCCGCGGTCGCCGGCGGAACCGGCGCGCTCGTCGAGCCCGAGGCATGGTCGGCCTTCGCCACCGCCCCGTTCGGGCCGCCATGGCTGGCACGGCTCGCGCTCTGCGCGGTTGCGCCGGCGCTGGTGGCGGCACGCCGGCCCGCGCTTTTCTGCTGGCTCGGCGCGGCGCTGCTGATCGACCAGGCCTGGCTCGGCCACGCCGCCAACGGTCCGGCGCTCGGCCTCGCCGTCTATTGGCTGCACGTCGGCTCGGGCTTCGCCTGGGTCGGCGCGCTCGTGATGCTCGTCGCCGGCGTGCGCTCCGAGCGGCGCGTGCCGCGCGACGGTCTCGCGATCTTCGCTTGGCTCGGTGTGCCGATCGTCATCACCCTCGTCGTCGCCGGCCTCGTCGAGGCGGCGCTGCGCGGCGTCACCCCGCAGGATCTCGTCACAACATCATACGGCCGCATCATCGCCGCCAAGATCCTCCTGCTGACGGCGATGCTGGGCTTGGCGCTGCGGCATAGCGCGCGAGGCGCGACACGCCTGACCCTCCGGCTCGAGACGGCGCTCGGACTGGTCGTGCTCGCTCTCGCAGCCGCGCTCGGCGTCACGCCACCCGGCTGATCACGGGCGACGCCCATGGCCGGGCAGCAGCACGATGGAGAAGTACGGTGCGGCGGCATCCGCCTTGTCGCGCAGCGGCGTCACGACTTCGCCCGCCATCGTGGCACGCTCGACGTAGACCGCGCTCTCCATCAGGCCGGCCGCCTCGATCGCCTCGCGCACCTTGGCGAAATTCGAGCCGATCTTCATGATCACGGCGGCGTCCGTGCCGGCGAGGCGTTCGCGCAGGGCCTCGAACGGCAGGGTGCCGGGAAGCACCGTCAGCACGTCGTCGCCCCAGCTCATCGGCAGGCCGGCGGCGCTCCAACAGCCCGACATGCCGGAGATCCCGGGGATCACCTGCGTGGCAAACCGCGGGCGCAGGCGGACGTAGAGGTGCATGAACGAGCCGAAGAACAGCGGGTCGCCCTCGCAGAGCAGGGCGACGTCGCGGCCGCCCTCGAGGTGGGCGGCGAGCGTGTCGGCGGCCTCCTCGTAGAAGGGGGCGAGCGCCGCGGCGTAGCCCTGGTGGTGGACCGGGATCTCGGTGGTGACGGGATAGGCCAGCGGAAGCGCCACGCAGCCGGCTGGCATCAGCCCGTCGGCGATGGTGCGGGCGTGGCCGACGCGCCCGCGCTTGTGGAACCAGGCCACCACAGGCGCGGCGGCGAGCGCGCGGGCGGCCTTGAGCGTCACCAGCTCGGGATCGCCCGGACCGAGGCCGACGCCGATGAGGCGGCCAGCCGTCATTCGGCGGCGCTCGCCAGCGCGTTGACGGCGCCCGCCACCATCGCGCTGCCGCCGCGACGGCCGTGCACGACAATCCAGTTCAGGTCCGTCCGCGCCGCCAGCGCCTCCTTGGATTCCGCCGCGCCGACGAAGCCGACGGGGATGCCGACCACGCAGGCCGGGCGCGGCGCGCCGGCGTCGATCAGCTCGAACAGGCGGAACAAGGCGGTCGGCGCGTTGCCGATCGCCACCACGGCGCCACCCAACCTGTCAGCCCACAGCTCCATCGCCGCCGCGGTGCGCGTGGTGCCGAGCTCGGCGGCGAGACCGTGGACGCGGGGGTCGCGCAGGGTGCAGACCACCGCGTTGCCAGCGGGCAGGCGGGCGCGGGTGACGCCATCGGCGACCATCGAGGCGTCGCAGAGCACCGGCGCGCCGGCGGCGAGCGCTGCGATGCCGGCTTCCGCCGCGCCGGGCGCGAAGGCGATATCGGAAGCCACCTCGACCATGCCGCAGGCATGGATGATGCGCACCGCGACGCGCTCCTCGGCCGGCGTGAAGCGGGCGAGGTCCGCCTCGGCGCGGATGATGGCGAAGCTGCGCCGGTAGATCTCGGCGCCGTCACGGATGTAGTCCGCGCTCATTCGGCGGCGATGGCGGACGATGAGAGCCAGGGCAGCGCCGGCACGCGGGCCACGGCGCCCTTCTTCAACGCGTCCGGGCGCAGCCTCCAGGGAATGATGCCGTCGGCCGACTCGGCGTAGAGCCGGGCGCCGTGGAGCAGCATCTCCGCCGTGCCCTCGGCCGGCAGGTCGCCGAAGACGTAGGTCCACTTGCCCGGCGCGGTGAAGCTCGCGGTGCAGGGGCGCTTGCACGCGCTGAGGCACTCCACCCCCACCAGCTCGATCGCCGGGTCGACCGAAGCATTGACCAGGGCGGCATGCAGCCGGGTCCCGGCCGACGGTGACTCCGCGGAATGGGCCGCGTCGCGACAGGTCGTGCAGATGTAGAGCCGCATCGGTTGGATCCGCAGGGGCTGCGCCTGGGAAGCGTCGGGCATGGCGCACTCGTCCGGGTGTGCGAAGGCGCGCCGCTGCCAAGGCGGTCGTGGCGTCCAGACACCCCGCCGGACGCGCGCGCAGAACGAAGACGGCAGGTGTCCTGGCTCGTGGGTCGAACGCCCGGGCGCGGCCTTCCCAGGTCGCGGCGACCCAGTGGCTTCGGTTGCGCCGAGCTTCCCACTTACAGTTGCGGGGGCAGCCGTGGCTCACGGCCGGCAGCATCGAGACGATGCCGGCCCCACGTTCCCTTGCGAACCCCGGCAGGGGACCGTCAAGCGAGCGGCGATGTAGGGCGTCGCCGCGCGCGAAGTCAATTCCGACGGATAGCGCGTCAGGCCGCCGGCCGCTGCGCCGCCACCATGTAATTGCAGCCGAGGTCGCGCGAGAGATGCCACTTGCGGCGCAGGGGATTGTAGGTGACCCCGGCGCGCGCCAGCGGTGTCAGGCCGGCCTGCACGAGGTGGCCCTCGAATTCCGCAGGCGTGACGAATTTGTGCCAATCATGCGTGCCGCGGGGCAGCCAGCGCAGCACGTATTCCGCGCCGAGAATGGCCAGCCCATAGCTCTTCATCGTGCGGTTCAGCGTGGCACCGACGAGCAGGCCGCCGGGCTTCACCATGCGCGCGGCGTCGCGGAGGAAGCCGGCGACGTCCTTGACGTGCTCGACCACCTCCATGACCAGCACGGCGTCGTAACGCTCGCCGAGCGGCGCCAGCGTCTCGACCGTTGTGCAATGGTAGGCGATGTCGAGGCCGTTCTTCCCTGCATGGCGCGCGGACACGGCGACGTTGTTGGGCGCGGGATCGATGCCGACCATGTCGGCGCCGAGGCGGGCCAGGCTCTCGCAGAGGATGCCGCCGCCGCTGCCGACATCAAGCAGGCGGAAGCCGCTCAGCGGTGCTTCGCTCGCCTCGGCCGCGGCGCGACCCTTCAGCGTCTCGCGGCCGAGCAGGTCGCGGATCCAGCCGACGCGCACGGGATTGAACTTGTGCAGGGCGCCCATCGGCCCGTTCTCGTCCCACCATTCCTCGCCGAGGCGATCGTATTTGGCGAGGTCGGCGTCGTCGATCGTCGAACGGGCGAACGCGGCCATGGGGCTCCTCCGCGCGCCCGATAGGGGTTGGACGCTCTCTCACCGCCGATTATGGTCCGCTCGACCCCGACAAGGAAGAGTACGCATGACCGAGACCTTCACCCTGGAGAACGTGGCGCGCGAGGAGCTGAAGCGCGGGCTCGCCGACGGCAGTATTCGGCTCGTCGACGTGCGCGAGCCCAACGAATACGCCGACGGGCATATCCCCGGTGCCATCCTGAACCCGCTGCAGAGCTTCGACGTCGACGCCCTTCCGCAGCCTGAAGAAGGCAAGCGCGTGGTGCTGTCGTGCCGCTCCGGCAAGCGCTCGTTGGTGGCCCTAGAACGAGCCCGCGACGCCGGCCGCACCGACCTCGTCGCCCATTACGGCGGCGGCATGCTCGACTGGAACGCCGCCGGCGAGCCCGTCGAGGAATAGCCGAGGCGGCCAGCGGCGGCGCGGCGCGGAACCGCAGGCCCCTCCGGCGGTTCCCGAGCACCTGAGGAGAAACAAATGTTGCGCTACGCTCTCGCTTTCGCCGCCGCCGCCCTTGTTGGGGCTCCTGTCGCCGCCTCCGCCCAGGGGCTCGTGGGTGGCGCCGAACGCGGCTACAACGCCGGCGATCGCGCGCTGGGTCCGATCGGCGGGGTCGTCGGCGGAGCGGTCGGCGCCGGCGTCGGGACGGTGAATGGGGCGCTCGGGATCGGCCCGCGCCGCGGCTACTACGGCCGACGCTGCGTCTACCGTCACGGTCACCGGTATTGCCGTTATTGAGCCGCTGAGCGACGGACCGGTGGGCGGCGGCCTCTCGCGCCGCCCATTGTTTATCGCGGGACAGGCGTCTGCCGCCGTTCTATGAACCGCGGCCATGAGTCGTCCTGAGACCTCCGCACCGCGCTGGGCCATCGGCCTGATGACCGGCACCGTGCTTGACGGCAACATCGACATCGCTGCGCTTCGCACCGACGGCGAGACGGTAGAGGCGTTCGGGCCATGGCAGCTGTCGCGTTACCCCGAGGCGGTTCAGACGCTGCTGCCGAAGGCGGTCGCCGCGGCTCAGGCCTGGCGCTTCGACGGGCCGGAACCGGCCATCTTCGCCGAGGCGGAAGCGGCACTGACCGAGGCGCAGACCGTGGCGGTCGCGCGCTTCCTCGAAACCCACAGCATCGCCGCACGCGACGTCGTCGCCGTCGGCTTCCATGGCCAGACCATGCTGCATCGCGCGCCCCGGCCCGGACGGCTCGGGCAGACCCGGCAGCTCGGCGACGGCGTGGCCATGGCGCAACGGCTCGGCATCGACGTGGTCTGTGACTTCCGCAGCGCCGACATGGCAGCCGGCGGCCAGGGCGCACCGCTCGTCGCCTCCTACCACGTGGCGCTGCTGCGCGGGATCGCGGCCGGGGCGGAGACCGTGGTCCTCAACCTCGGCGGTGTGGCCAACATCACCTGGTGGGGCGGTGGCGACGATTTCCACGCCTTCGACACCGGCCCAGCGAATGCCCCGCTCAACGACTGGGTACGCCGTCACGGTCTCGGCGACTTCGACCGCGACGGAGCCGTGGCGCGCCGGGGCGTCGCGGACGAGGCCCGTCTCGCGCGGCTTCTCGACCATCCGTACTTCTCTTCGTCGTACCCGAAGTCCCTCGACCGCAACAGCTTCACGGCGGCGATGGCCGACGGCCTCCCGCCGGAGGACGGGGCGGCGACCTTGACCGCCTTCACCGCCGGCGCCGTCGGGCGCGGGCTGGACCTTCTGCCGCAGCGGCCCTCCCGCATGATCGTGTGCGGAGGCGGACGGCACAACCCGACGCTGATGGCCGAGCTGGCTCGCAGGACGGGTTGCGCCGTCGAGAGCGCCGACGCGGTCGGCTGGCGCGGCGACGCGATCGAGGCGGAGTGTTTCGCTTTTCTCGCTGTCCGCTCCCTGAGAGGTCTGCCGCTCGGCTTCCCGAAGACCACGGGCGTTCCCGAGCCGCAGACCGGGGGGCGCCTGGCGCGCCGCCCGGGCTGAACAGGCCCGCTTACTCCGCCGGCGCAGGCGAGGCGGCGGTCGTGCGGCTCGACAGCATGGTGGCGAGCCTCAGCGAGACGAGGCCGAAACCGGCGGCGACGATGATCGACAGGCTGATGCTGATGACCGGGTTGAGGTAGGTCATGCTGGTCAGGTTCGCGACGGTAAGCAGCTCCTTGGGATTGCCGAGGAGGTGAGCGAAGGTCATCGCGTAGCCGACGACCGTCGCCGGGATCGCCGGGAACAGCGGGATGTTGGCGATCAGCGCCAGACAGCCGGTGGTGATGCCGACGACGATGCCGGCCCAGACCGGCAAGGTGAGCGTGGCGGCGAGCGGCACGTTGAGGATGATCATCGACCCGATCCAGGCGATGACGACGCCGGCGATCCCGCAGATTACCAGGTTCTTGAAGGCCTCCGGGGTACCGCCGAGCGCGACGCCGGTCGCGGTGGCGATGAAGATCGCCCAGATCAGGATCCAGCCCGATAAGGGCCCGAGACAGAGATATGTCAGGATCCCGCCTATGATGCAGAGGACGAGTGCGAGTGCGTTCACGAAGCTCATGAGATCAACTCCCGGGCGGCGTGTCGGAACCGGATCGGTGCTTCACACGCGGCGAACGGCGGGAGGCTCGCACAGGCGCCGGATCGCCTTGAGTCGTTTTAGCGTGCAATGGCAAAGCTTGCGGCCTACTTATTAACCGGCGTTAACTCTGAAAGTCTATTGTGGCTCCTGGGCGTGCTCGAAACCGTTTTTTGCCTCAAATATGATCGGCAATCGCACAATATTCGTCCAGTAGATGCTGCAAATTTGAGATCGGACGGGGTGCTTGGAGGGTCGCCTTCCGCCGCGCGGCCCAATCTAAAATGGCCTGTTCCGCGGCATGATGCACAAGTTCCAGACGCAGACTAGTCAATGCAGTCAGATCACTGCCAAAGCCGAGTTCCAGAGCGACGACCCGCATGATGCTCTCGTACTTCGCTTGCAGAGACGATTGGTAGATGTCTGCCATGGCGTGACGCGTTGGAAATGGTGAATGTATTGACGGTATTTTCGCATTGCTGCGGCCTTCGTAAGACTGTACGGACGAGACCATTCGAAAGTTGTGGTGAACTTCCATCTACGGAAGCGACTGTGCGGATTGCTGCGCAAGGCCGCGGCTGCGTTAACCATTGCTTAACCGAAGGCCGGTTTCCTGGCGGCATCGGCTCGCCGGAAGCGCGGGTCACAACGCCGAGGTCGATACCATGGACATCGCTGTCGAACACGAGATCCGCCAACGCGCCTACGACATCTGGGCGGCGTCCGGGATGAACGAGGGAGAGGCCGAGGCTCATTGGCTCCATGCCGAGCGCGCCGTGCGAACCGAGGCCGAGGCCGCAACGATCTCGGCAGCCGGCAAGGGCAAAGCCAAGCCGGTCGTGATACGGGCCGCCAAGACGGCGGCGCCCAAGGATGCCGTCACCAAGGTCGCAAAGACCAAGGCGGTCAAGACCAAGGCAGCTGCGGCCAAGGCGACCACGACCAAGACGAACGCCGGGCCCCGTCGGCCCAAGGCGGGCCCAGTCGAGGCCGTCGTCTGACCCCGACGGTCCTGCTCACGAGCGGGTGCTCGGGAAGACGACGCGCTTGGTTTGGACGCGAAACTGGGGCATGTGACGCTCGATCCCTGAGCGTCCGGAGACCCGTGTGCCGCCCGTCGATCGCCGCGACCTGTTACTCGGAGCCGCGGCCATGGTGGCTTCCGAGCCTCTAGCCGCCGAGCCCGCGGCCCCTCAGCCTCCTCCGGCCAACGTGCCTGCCCCCATCCGGGCGCCGGAACCCGAGCCCGTGACCATCCCACTTTGGCCGGGCCGCCCCCCTGGAGGCGCCGGTCCGGGCGGGATAGAGCAGATCGCCGCCGGGGGTGCCGTCGCCAACGTCGTGCGGCCACGCATGATCATGCAGCGGCCGGCCAAGCCCAACGGTGCCGCGGTGCTGCTCCTGGGCGGCGGCGGCTACCGGCGCATCGGGATCGCCAAGGAAGCCCAGAACACGGCCGACTGGCTGCACGATTACGGAGTCACCACCTTCGTCCTCTACTACCGTTTGCCCAACGCCGGCTGGCCGATGTTGGCACCGTTCCAGGACGCGCAGCGCGCGATGCGGCTGATTCGGGCCCGCGCGCCCGATCTCGGCCTCGATCCCTCGCAGATCGGCATCATCGGTTATTCCGCCGGCGGCCATTGCGCCGGCATGGTCTCGGTCCAGCCCGATTCCGACTGGTATGCGCCGGTGGACGCCTTCGACGATCAATCGGCGCGGCCCGACTACGCCGGGCTGATCTATCCCGTGCTGACGATGATGCCGCCCAATCGTACGCGCATCTCGACGTTCACGCTGCTCGGCGCCGACCCGAGCCTCGAGCTCAGCGCGCAATGGTCGGTGGAGCAGCACGTCACCGACGACACGCCGACGACCTTCCTGGCACAGGCCACCGACGATCCGATCGCGCCGGTGGAGAACAGCCTGCTCATGTTCGGCGCGCTGCGAAAGGCGCATGTCCCCGTCGAGATGCACGTGTTCCGCTCCGGCGGCCACGGCTTCAATCTCGGGCAGCCTGACCAGGAGGACCACGCCTGGCCCAGGCTCTATGCGACCTGGGCCGGCTTCGCCAAGGTTTGAGGATCAGCCCTGGCGCGTGGTCGCGAACGTCGGGAGGCCATCGTCGTGGCGCAGCCAGGCCGGGGCGTGGTCGAGCCAGACGCTGAAGCGCGGTGGGAACGCGGCAGGATCGTCCAGACTGCAGGTCATGACGTCGATCTCGCCCGGCACGGCCGCGTTCGCGTAGGCCAGCGGCGAGCCGCAGTTCGCGCAGAACCAGCGGGTCACCCGAGGGGACGAGCGGTAGGTCGCCGGCGCGCCGCTCAGGATCGCGAACGCCGACGCCGCGACCGTCAGGAACGGCAGGCTCGGGGCCGAGGCCGCCTTGCGGCAGCTGCGGCAATGGCACGTGCCGCTGGCGGTCGGCTCACCGTCGATCGCGTAGCGCACGGCCTCGCAAGCGCATCCGCCTTCGTAGCGCATGAGAGAAACTCCTTTCAGCCATCCGACAAAGGAACGAGATCGTGCCGGTTCGGGCAAGCAGCTTTGCCGTCGCTGGCGCGTTGCCGCCCCGCGACGACGACGTCGCGAAGGAGCTATGCCATGAGCATTTTCGGGACGATCATGTCCAAGGTCTTCGGGCACAGCGGCGACGCGCCGCCGACCGCCCCCGCGCAACAAGGCAGCACCGAGGCCACCAACACCGGATCGCCGGCCTCCGGCACGGCGCCCCCGACCGTGCCGTCTGCGCCATCGTCGGAGACCGGCGGCTCGACATCGACGGCGACCCCGGCCGCCGGCGGCGGGAACGTCGATGTCGCGCAGGTGCTCGATGGCATGGAGGGTCACGCCGGCCAGACGCTCGACTGGCGCCATTCCATCGTCGACCTGATGAAGCTGCTCGGCATGGATTCCAGCCTGCACGCCCGGAAGGAACTCGCCGGCGAGCTGCATTATACCGGCGACACCGACGATTCGGCCTCGATGAACATTTGGCTGCACAAGGAAGTCATGTCGAAGTTCGCGGCCAACGGCGGCAAGCTCCCCGCCGACCTTCAGCATTGAGGTCCTAGGCGGCCAGGTTGGTCTCGACGAGGACGGTGTCCTCGTCGAAGTCCGCGGCGTGCAAGGTCTCGGCGGGGAAATGGAACAGGCTGCCGGCGCGAAAAGGCTGGCGGCCCTCCTTCGTCTCGAGCGTGCCGGCACCGGAGACCACTTGCACGAACTGTTCGTGGCCATGGAAGTGGCGACCGGCCTTTGTGCCGCCCTTGATCTCCACACGAACGAGAGAGGCGCCGGCGCCTTCAAGCCGGCGCTTGCCGACTGGTGGTCCAGCCGGCTCGGCGGGCAGGTCGTTCCAGTGCTGCAGGATCGGCATGCGGGTTCCTCATTCGGGTAGGCTTCGCGCTCTCGCAATGCGCAACGCACTTGACGCACTACGGTTTGCGCGGTCTTTGCTCAGGCTTTGCTGCGCTGCACAACAACACTGGAAGGAACCGATTTGGTCCAGATCGCCGGCGACCTTGGGCCGATGGAAGACAACCCCGGCGGCGGTCCCGGCGCAAGCGAGCTCCACGAGGTGGAGCGATTTGGCACCAACCCCGGCAACCTGCGCATGTGGGTCGCCGCACCGGCGGCTGCGCGGGGCCGGCGTTCGCTGGTCGTGGTGCTTCACGGCTGCGGACAGAATGCGGCGGTCTACGATGCCGCCTCGGGCTGGTCGCGCCTTGCCGCGAAGCACGGCTTCGTCGTGGTCTATCCCGAACAGCGTCGTGCCAACAACGATCAGACCTGCTTCTCCTGGTTCCGTCCCACCGACGTCGCGCG
>CAZZWW010000056.1:0-2606 GCA_964657815.1 Vulcanimicrobiota bacterium
GCCGAGATTGCCCATCACGCCGAGCCCGGTGACGCTGACGCGGCTCACCCCGCCCGTCGATCTCGGAGGCCAGCAGGCTTCCGGAGTCGCGGCCGCGGACCTGGACGGCGACGGCGTCGCCGACCTCGCGACACTCGGCAGCAACACCTTCGAGGCGCTGAGAGGCAACGGCGACGGCACGTTCGCCATGGTTTCAAAAGACAACCTGAGCGGAAATCCGTCGGCAAGCTTGGTTCTGGCAGACCTCAACGGCGATGGCAGGATCGATGCCGTTACCGGCAACGCGTCGGACTCGGTGGCGACGACTTTCCTTGGAAAGGACGGCGGGTTCTTCGCCCAACAATCCTCGACGACGGTTTTTCCTGCCGCTCGGTTCTACTTCGATCTCTCGGCCGTGGACCTGACCGGCGACAAGATTCCCGATCTCATCACCGGCTACAACGACGGCGTCTTCATCGCGAAGGGCAATGGCGACGGCTCGTTTCAAGCGCCCACGCTGGTGAAGAGCGGAAGCGCGGTCGAAAACGTCGCCGTCGTCGATCTCAATGGCGACGGGCGTCCCGACTTCGCCGCCGCCGAACCGAACGCCTCGTCCATCGGCGTCTTCCTGTCCAACGGCAACGGGAGCTACGGCACCGAGACGCTCTACGCCACGGGCAGCAACACCACGCCTCTCGTCGTCGCCGACGTCAATGCCGACGGGATTCCCGACCTGATTGGCGGCAATTCCGACGGCAACATCGTCGATCGCAGCTTGTCCGTGCTGCTCGGCAAGGGCGACGGCACGTTCGCGACCCAGATCAAGACGGTGCAGACCGTCGCCTCGACAGACATCGCAGCGGGCGACCTGAACGGCGATGGTTTCGCCGACATCGTCTCCGCCGACGGTGCGCATGCCGGCACGATCACGGTCTACCTCGGTCGCGGCGACGGAAGTTTCGCCGCGCAGACACCCATTGCCATCGGGGGCTCCGATCCGACCGACGTGACGCTCGTCGACGTGAACAAGGACGGCAAGCTCGACGTCGTCGTCGGGTACGGCACCGGGACCGGCCAAGGCCTCGACGTCCTGCTCAACGGCACGACCTTCCCGACGGCGAGCCCAGCCGGCTCGCCGCCGGCAACGATCCCCGTCGGCATGACGGCGCTGGATGGCACGCATGCCGTGACCTACACCGACGGCTTCGGCCACAGCGTCACCGACACGCTCGACGGCACGAACCGCCTCTTGCAGGAGGTCGTCTCGGATCCGGGCAGCGGCGCCACCCTCTCGACCGAGACGCTGGCCTACCAGGCCGACGGCACCTACACGCAGCACGTCGATCTCGTCACGACCAACGGCACCCTGTCGCTCGATGCCGCCTACGGACCCAAGGGGCAGCTGAGCGAGACGACCCGGGACACCGCCGGCGTGATCACCGAGACGGCGACGGTCACCTACAACGACGACGGCACCGTCGCTCGCCACACGGTCACGGCGGGGCGGCCCGGCTACGACGATTACGTCTACGGCGGCCCAGGCTCCAACAACGCCTTCGTGGCGCACAGCTACACCGACGGCAACGGGACCGTGACGAACTACGACGCGAATGGAAACGCTATCGCGTGTTTCGCCGGCGGCACGCGCATCCGAACCGCGCGCGGCGACGTGGCTGTCGAGGACCTCGCGGTCGGCGACCTCGTCGTCACCGTGACGGGCGCGCACCGTCCGATCCGCTGGCTCGGCCACCGCGCGGTCGATTGCCGACGCCACCCACGTGCGAACGAGGTGATGCCGGTCCGCGTCGTCGCGCAGGCCTTCGGCGAGAACCGCCCCGCGCGCGACCTGATCCTCTCGCCCGGTCACGCGATCTGCGTGGACGTCCTCGGCGAGGTGCTGGTGACCGCCGGCTCCCTCGTCAACGGCGCGACCATCGTCCAGGAGGACGTCGCGTCCATCGTCTATTGGCATGTCGAGCTGGAGGGCGGCCACGACATCCTGCTGGCCGAGAACCTGTCCTGCGAAAGCTACCTGGAGATGGGCAATCGCCGCTTCTTCGCCGGTGGCGGCGTGGTCGCGCTCGATGCCTCGCCCGATGCGCGCGAGGTCACGCACGCCGACTTCTGCCGCCCCTTCCACGCCGACGGGCCGGTGGTCGCCTTCGTGCGCGAGCGCCTGGGCGCCCGCTCGGCGGCGCTCGGGTGGCAGCTCGTGCAGGAGCCGTTCGCCGATCTCCACCTCGTCGTCGACGGCTCCCGGGTCGAGCCCGAGACGAGCGGTCTTTCCGCCCGCTTCCTCGTGCCCGCCGACGCGAAGACCATATGGCTCGCCTCGCGGACGAGGGTGCCGGCCGAGACCGGGGCGGGACAGGATCTGCGCACCCTCGGCGTCTGCATCAACGCCATCGTCATCGAGGATGGTTTTGGCGTGCGGCAAACGATTGCTGCCGACGACCCTTCGCTCACGGTTGGCTTCTCTCACGTCGAGGAGGGACCGCAGCGCTGGACATGCGGCCGAGCGCTGCTGCCGGCCCTTCTATGGCAACACTGCCGCGCCGACTTCTTCCTGCGGGTCGAACTCGCCCGGCCGGCGTTGCCGCGATGGACCTGCCGGGTGCCCGCCGCGG
>CAZZWW010000056.1:2706-8965 GCA_964657815.1 Vulcanimicrobiota bacterium
GTCGAACTCGCCCGGCCGGCGTTGCCGCGATGGACCTGCCGGGTGCCCGCCGCGGACGCAGCCATCGCTCGCCTTGGCTGATCCAAGGCGCCCACCATTGTCCACCGACCGAAAACGTCCTTAGGCGAATCTCACCTAGGGAGAGCAGTCATTCGGCTTTCCCACCCACTACCATCATCACGTTGCTCGCCTACGACGTCTGCTCCTGAGCACGTCACCGAGTCCGGTGATTGGCAACACCTGGCGCAGAGCGGACCGGCTGTTCTCTCGGTTCCCAACCCTTTATTGGCGCGGAGAGCGCACACCAGGGTGTGGCAGCGGAGCGGAAGGGGATCGTGCGAGAGAATGTTGCGTCTCAGCGCCCTTCCCTTCGCCAGTGGTCTAGGAATGAAATCTCCCGTTTTCTGCGTCACTGGTAAAGCAAACACAGGCTTGTAGGGAGTAGCTGTCCACTTTGTTCAGAGGAGAGTAAAAAACTCTATGCTCTTGAAGTCTCTTGTTCTCTGAGGCTGTGTGACTTGCGCTTTTATTGTGGCCTTGAATATCGACAATCCGAGGATCTTAGCCAGATCGATCGGTTCGATGGTTTGGTCAGCATTTTGATCGAAAACCGATGCATTGGCTATGTTCGAATCTGGCTTTTAAGCGGCCGTCCGATCGGCGAGGTGACACGAGGCACCGAAGAGCCGCCTGCGTGCCCGATCGATTGGTTCGGGGTTCGAACCGTCACGTGACCTGCAAGCTTGGTCCTTATGCTTCGCTGCTCGGCTTACCATGGGCCAGCACCTCGTAGGCTGCAGCGCGATGCTGGATGTAGGAAATGCCGCCCATACCAGACTGCCGACCAATCAAGATCGCATATCGACGACCAGTCTCAATGGAACGGGAGGACATCGTCGCTCGAGTTCGGATCATCGCCGCGACCGTGACCATCGCGACATCTATCATGCATGATAACGCAGTCCAACTCCGACTGCCGAGCTAATCAATTGTTTCTCTAACTCTCATGCAAGCGAATATTGTAAATCTTATATTTCTCTAAGATTGCCTTTCGGGAAACTGGCTCGTTTTAACAGGGAACGATCCCGCTTCTTGCGTTCGGGATGTTTGAGTAGGTTTGATCGTGTCGGGCCCAGTGGCAGCAGAAGACTGCCTCATCCCGATACCGGGAGGCATCATGAAACTCACCACGCGTCTGGTCTGCCACACCGCCGCGCTTGCGCTCGTTGCGGCTGCGCCCTGTCTCGCCTTGGCCGGGTCGGACAGCGAGTTCGCGAAGAATCTGAAAAACCCCAACCTCTGGCCGGGCATGGGTCACGATCTCGGGCTCGAGCGCCACAGCGACCTCAAGGATATCGACAAGGCCAACATCGGCCAGATGCAGATGGTGTGGTCGCAATCGACAGGTGCCCTGCGGGGTCATGAAGGCCAGCCCGTCGTCGTCGACGTCGGCGGAAAGCCGATGATGTTCTTCGTCTCCGCTTGGCCGAACATTGTTCAGGCGCTCGACCTTTCCGATCCCGACAATCCGGTGCAGGTCTGGTCCTACAAGAAGGAGACGGACCGCGACCTCTCGGCCGTCCCGCGCGCCTGCTGCGACGTGGTCGAGCGCGGCGTGAACTATGCCGACGGCAAGATCCTCTTCAATACGCTCGACGGCTTCCTCGTGGCGCTCGACGCCAAGACCGGCAAGGAGGTTTGGAACGTCAAGCACGCCTTCCCCGAGCACGGCGAGACCGTGACGAGCGCGCCGCTGATCGCGAACGACAAGGTGATCGTCGGCTTCGGCGGCGACGAGTTCGCCGCCCGCGGCCGGCTCGAAGCCTACAATCTCAAGGACGGCAAGCTCGCCTGGAACTGCCAGTCGAACGGCACCGACAAGGAGACCTGCCTCACGCCCGAGACCAACAAGGCGCATCCCGAACACGGCACCTTCGGCCATGACATCAGCTTGTCCTCCTACCCCGGCGACGAGTGGAAGCGCGGCGGCGGCTCCCCCTGGGCGTGGTACTCCTACGATCCCGAACTGAAGCTGGTCTACGCCTCCACCGGCAATCCGGGGAATTGGAGCCCGACGACGCGCTGCGGCGAGGATTCTCAGGAGAAGTGCAATTCCGGCAAGTGGGACAACAAATGGTCGATGACCATCTTCGCCCGCAAGGTCGACACCGGCGAAGTGGTGTGGGCCTACCAGATGACGCCGTTCGACCAGTGGGACTACGACGGCGTCAACGAGAACATCCTCGTCGACATGCCCAACGTCGACGGCAAGCCGGTCAAGGCGCTGGTACACTTCGATCGCAACGGCTTCGCCTACGTGCTCGATCGTACCGACGGCAACCTGCTGCGGGCCAACAAGTTCGTGACGGTCAACTGGGCCGAGAAGGTCGATCTGAAGACCGGCCGCCCGGTGAAGGTGCCGGAGCACTCGCCCTTCAAGATCGGCGTCAACACCCAGGCCTGCCCGTCCGCGATGGGCGGCAAGGACCAGCAGCCGGGCTCGGTCGATCCCAAGGATCCGACCAAGTTCTACATGCCGACGAACAACTGGTGCATGGAGGACGAGCCGCAGGCGCGCACCCACACGCAGCAGGGCACGGTCTACGTCTTCGCCAACGTCTACATGTATCCGGAAAAGCCCGGCATCATGGGCAAGCTGAAGAAGTTCGACGTGCTGACCGGCAAGACCGACTGGGAGATCGCCGATCCGTACCCGAACTGGGGCGGCACGCTGAACACCGACGGCGGGCTCGTCTTCTACGGCAGCCTCAACGGCGACTTCCGCGCCGTCGACCGCGATAGCGGCAAGGTGGTGTGGCAGCGCAAGCTGGGCTCGGGCATCCTCGGCAACCCGATCACCTACAAGATCAAGGGTCACCAATACATCTCGGTCTTCGCCGGCATCGGCGGCTGGATCGGGTTGCCGGCAGTGGCGGGCCTCGACCTCGACGACAAGTTCGGTGCGATCGGTTCGACGGCGCTGACCAAGGCCGGCGGCTTCGACAAGATCCCGCAGGGCGGCACGCTCTACACGTTCCGCGTTCCGCAGAAGGTCGCGGCCGAGGACGCGAGGTAGCAGCCTCCTGACCGAAGATCTCCGCACCCTGCCCGATGGCCGCCTCCTCCGACGGTCTCAGGACAGGGTGCATTTTTCTTTCCGTGAGGCCGCTCGCGGCCAAGCGCGACCTTGACGTGATCATGACCCATCGTTTCGGACGGATGATTCTGGCCGCGTCGCTCCTGCTCGCGACATCGGGCGCCGCACGGGCGCAGGCCGCGCTCAACAACAAGGAGTTCGAGGACTACACTCAGGTGGAGCGTGATGCGGCAAAAGCCGAAGCGCGCAAGGCCCACTTCTCGTCCTTCCGTGTCTGTGCCGACCCCGGCAACATGCCGTTCTCCGACATCAAGGGGGAGGGCTACGAGAACAAGATCGCGAGCGTGATCGCCAAGGCGCTCGGCACGACGGCGACCTATTTCTGGCGTCCTTTCAACGAGCGCGGCCTCACGCGTCAGACCTTCGACACCAACGAATGCGACGTCCTGCTCGGCGTGCCGGCCAACTACGAGGCGGCGCTGACGACCATGCCGATCTACAAGTCGACCTACGTGCTCGCTTCGCGCACGGATCGGCACTACGACTTCAAGGGTCTTTCGGACCCCCTGCTGCGCACGCTCGGCGTCGGCGTCTACGAACTCTCGGCGCTGCGCCAGGCGCTCGCCAACCACGGTGTGGTTGCCAACGTCCACGTCCATGAGGTCAGCCATGACGGTGACCTAGTGGTCGAGCACCAGCCCTGGTGGCAGGTCAAGGAGGCCGTCGACGGCAAGCTCGACGTCGCCGGCGTCTGGGGTCCGTTCGCCGGCTGGCTGAGGTCCAAGGGCGAGCCGCTGGCGCTGCAGCCGACCAACCTGATGGACGACGTCATTCCGATGGAGTTCGACGTCGCGATCGGCGTGCGCAAGACGGACGCGATCACCAAATACGCCATCGACGCCGCGCTCGACGAGCACCGCGACGACATCCGCAGGATCCTCGACGCGTACGGCGTGCCGCTCGTCGAATGCGCCGACTGCCTGATCTCCGGCCCGATCAAGGCCCACGGCATCTACACCACGCCGACGGTCACGCCCGAGGAGATGGCGCGATATCGCCGCGACAACCGCGCCGTGACCAAGGACAAGCTGCAGGAATGGCTGAAGGACGGCGCGAACATCGACGCCGAGTTTGCCGACGCCGTGCTCGCCTCCGACAACGACCGTCTCGAATTCCTGCTCGGGAAGGGTGCCGACATCAACAAGCGTGACCTCCAGGGGTACACGCCTTTGACGTCCGCCGTGCGGCTGGGCGCCTTCGAGACCACGGCCTACCTGCTTGAGCAGGGCGCCAAGGTCGACCTGCCGGATTCGGATGGTTGGGCGCCGATCCTCCTTGCGGTGCTCCGCAACGACGCGCCGGCGATCCAGTTGCTGCTGAAGAAAGGCGCCACCCTCGACACGCGCGCGCCCGGTGGCTTCACGCCGCTTTCCGTCGCCGTCGAGGAGAAGAAGTTCGATGCCGCCAAGGCCCTGATCGAGGATGGCGCCAAGGTTGACGAAGCGGTGACGGCCAAGAAGATCACACCGCTCATGGTCGTCGCGAGTGAGCCGCCGCCGGAGAGCCGCACCCGCAAGCTGCTCCAGACATCCGACTCCATCGCCGTGGCGCGGGAACTGGTGAGACGCGGTGCGAACGTCAACGCCGTGACGGTGGACGGCATCACGCCGCTGATGATCGCGGCCGCACGGGACAATGCGCCGATGATCGGTTTCCTTCTCCAGGCCGGCGCCAAGCCCGAAGCCAGGAACGGCGAAGGCGAGACCGCCCGCGACATCGCGGCCAAGAACGACAACGGGTCGGCGACCCGCATGCTCGACATGCTGGCGAAGGCCTCGACCAGGTAGCGGCGGCCCGGCGTCCCCCCGGCGGCAGCGCAACGGAAGAGAGTGACATGAAACGAACGAACTGGTTGCTCGCGGCCTTGATCGCATTGACGCCGGCGACCCTGCGGGCCGACGATACCGCAGCTCCGCCCGCGAACACGGGATCGAAGAGCGGCGACAAGCCGAAGGACCCCGTCCCCACCGCCTCCAACCCGAATGCCGGCAATGGTGCGGCCGCGTCCAACGCCGCCGGTCAGCAGGCCAACGTGCACCAGCCTTCGGCGTCCGATCCGACCAAGAGCCCGTCGGTTTCGGCGCCCGTCTCCAAGGTGACCATGAAGTCGCCCTTGGAGGTTTTGGGCGACGCCAAGCCAGGCACGATTCACAATCCCTACACCGGCAGTTCCGAGATGATCGCCGCCGGCAAGAAGATCTTCACGGGCTCGAGCTGCAACGGCTGCCACGGCGGCGGCGGTGGCGGCGGCATCTGTCCCTCGATCAAGAACGACGTCTGGGTCTACGGCAGCGACGACGACACGCTGTTCCGCCTGATCGCGCTCGGCTCGCAGGGTCTGCAAGGCAACGGCTACGTGCGCGTCGGGATGGAGAGTGTCGTGGCGCCGATGCCGCCGTTCGGAGGCATCCTCAAGACCGACGACGACGAGTTCAAGCTCCTGGCCTACATCCGCTCGCTCTATTCCGGGTCCAAGGACCGCATCAATTGGTGAGATGGCGGCGGCTCGCGCTGCTGGTCGGCCTGACGTCGACGAGTGCGGTCGCACAGGTCTCCGCGCCGTCCCCGCAGGCGGTGGCGCCGCTCGCGATCGCCTACGTCGCCGGGGACTATCCTGCGCCGGAGTCGTTGTCCTTGGTCAAGATCACTCCGGTCGACGCCGGCGAGGCCGGCGCCAAGCTGGCGCTCGACGAGATCGCGATCACCGGCCGCTTTCTCGGCCGCTCCTACGCGATGGATGTGGTGCACCTTGCGGCTGGCAAGCCGCTCGCCGCGCAGATGCGGCCGGTGCTTGCCAAGACCAAGCTCCTCGTCGCCGATCTCGAGCCGGCCGACCTCCTCGCCTTGGCCGATATGCCCGAGGCGAAGGATGCCCTCATCCTCGACATGCGCACCCGCGACGACGCGCTGCGCGCCGAGCACTGCCGGCGCAACACCTTCCACCTTCTTCCGAGCACGGCGATGCGCACCGATGCGCTCGGCCAGTACCTCGTCGCCAAGCGCTGGACGCGCTGGTTCGTGCTCGAGGGCACGACGCCCGAGGATGCTGCTTACGCGGCCGACGTGGCGCGTTCGGCCAAGCGTTTCGGTGCGAGGATCGTC
>CAZZWW010000056.1:8975-11442 GCA_964657815.1 Vulcanimicrobiota bacterium
GCTCGCGCCGCGTCGACACCGGCTACCAGCAGATCCAGGCGCAGATGCCGATCGCGACCCGCAACGCGCCGGCCTACGACGCGCTGGTGGTGGCCGACCGAGGCGACGTCTTCGGCGACTATCTCCCCTACGCGACGAGTGAGCCACGCCCGGTAACCGGAACGCAGGGGCTTGTCGCGACCGCGTGGTCGCCGGCCTTCCAGGAATATTCGGCGCTGCAGATGCAGCACCGCTTCGAAGTCGCCGCCAAGCGCCCGATGATCGAGGCGGACTACGGTGGCTGGCTGGCGTTGCGGACCATCGGCGAGGCGGCGATCCGTTCCGGCAAGACCGGAGCGAGCGACCTCGCCGCGTTCCTGCGCTCGCCCGCGTTCGAGGTCGCCGGCTTCAAGGGCCAGGGCCTCAGCTTCCGCCCGTGGGATCAGCAGCTGCGGCAGCCCATCCTGCTTTCGACGCCGCTGATGGTCGTGTCGATGTCGCCGCAGCAGGCCTTCCTGCACCCCAAGTTCCTGACCGATACGCTGGGCTACGACGCCCCGGAGACACGATGCCGCCTCGCCGGCTGATCCCGCTCGTCGTTCTCGCCACGGCGGCCTCGGCACCGGCGCAAGCCAGCGAGATCTTCGTTTCCAACGAGCGCGACAACACCGTGACCGTGCTCGACTCGGGCAGCCTCAAGATCGTCAAGACGATCGCGGTGGGCAAGCGCCCGCGTGGCATCGTCATCACGCCCGATTTCGCCGCCGTGCTGGTCTGCAACGGCGACAGCGACGACATTTCGGTGATCGATACCAGGACGCTCGAGGTCACGCGCAAGCTGCACCCCGGTCCCGATCCGGAGACGCTCGCGCTCTCGCCCGACGGCAAGGTCGTCTACGTCTCCAACGAGGACGATTCCATGGTGACGCTGCTCGACGTCGCCTCGGACAAGACGCTCGCGCGCATCCCCGTCGGCATCGAGCCGGAGGGGCTGGCGGTCAGCCGCGACGGCCGCACGGTGGTGGACGTCTCGGAATCGACCAGCATGGCGCATTTCATCGACGTGCCGGCGCGGACCGTGACGGCCAACGTGCTTGTCGACACCCGGCCCCGGATCGCCGAATTCAGCCCCGACGGCAAGGAGGTCTGGGTCACCTCGGAGGTCGGCGGCACGGTCGCGGTCATCGACGCCGCGACCAAGGGCGTGGAGCGCAAGATCGCGTTCGAGATCCCGGGCATCCGGCCGGAGCTGATCTCGCCGGTGGGGCTGCGCTTCAGCCACGACGGCAAGCTCGCCTTCGTCGCGCTGGGCCGCGCCAACCGGGTCGCCGTCATCGACGTCGCGACCCATGCCGTGGTCAAATATATCCTCGTCGGCGATCGGGTCTGGCAGCTCACGCTCTCGTCCGACGGCGACACCCTCTACGCCGCCAACGGCCTCACCAACGACCTCTCCGTCGTCGACGTGCCGAGCCTGAAGGTCTCGCGGTCCGTGCCCGTCGGACGCCTGCCGTGGGGTCTCGCCATCAGACCGTAGCCGCCTCCGAGAAGCCGGAGAACCAACGGGCGCTCGGCACCCTGACGCACAGGCTCTGCTGCAACGCGGATCAGGGCTGGGGTCTTCGACCCAGCCTTCACTCCGCTATGCTAACACGATCGCTCTCGTCCCGCACCGAATCGGAAGGCCCGTGTCGCTCCCCCCGCAACGCCTGATCGGCGCGGACGCGCTCGACGACGATCCCGACGCCACGCTGCGCCCGCAGACGCTCGCCGACTTCACGGGGCAGGCGGCGGCGCGCAAGAACCTCAAGGTGTTCATCGAGGCGGCCAAGGCGCGGCGCGAGGCGCTCGATCACGTGCTGTTCGTCGGACCGCCGGGGCTTGGCAAGACCACGCTGGCGCAGATCGTGGCGCGCGAGCTCGGCGTCAACTTTCGCTCGACCTCCGGGCCGGTGATCGCCAAGGCCGGCGACCTCGCCGCGCAGCTCACTGGGCTCGAAGAGCGCGACGTGCTCTTCATCGACGAGATCCACCGGCTCAGCCCCAACGTGGAGGAGATTCTCTATCCCGCGATGGAGGACTTCCAGCTCGACCTGATGATCGGCGAGGGGCCCGGCGCCCGTTCGGTCAAGATCGACCTCGCCAGGTTCACCCTGGTTGGCGCCACCACGAGGGCCGGCCTGCTGACGACGCCATTGCGCGACCGCTTCGGCATCCCGATCCGCCTGCAGTTCTACACCGTGGAGGAGTTGGAGCTGATCGTGCGCCGCGGCGCCCGCGTGATCGGCATCGGCATGAGCCGCGAGGGTGCCAACGAGATCGCGCGGCGCGCGCGGGGCACGCCGCGCATCGCCGGGCGGCTGCTGCGCCGGGTGCGCGACTTCGCCGTGGTCGACGGCGAGACCGAGATTTCCCGGGTACTCGCCGACAGGGCACTGACCTTGCTCGACGTCGACAGCATCGGGCTCGACTTGATGGACCGACGCTA
>CAZZWW010000057.1:0-11410 GCA_964657815.1 Vulcanimicrobiota bacterium
GCCAACCCCCACCCCTAGCCCCTCCCCACAAGAGGGCGGGCGATCCCGCGACGCCGAGCTTTGTGGTTCCGGTGGGCTGCGCGGGTCGGGATGCGCCCGGCCATGACGCTCACCTCCCGCCGGCCCGTCATGGTCTACCTCGCGATCGGTCTCGTGGCCGGGGCGATCATCGCGCTGCAGATCGCGATCATGCGCGTGTTTCAGATCGGCTCCTGGGCCCATTTCGGCTCGCTCGTCGTTTCGCTGGCCATGCTGGGCTTCGGCCTGACGTCGGCGGTCATGTGCGTGACGCGGACCTGGGTCGAACGGCACTGGCAGGGCGTCGCCGCCGCGGCCCTGCTCGCCTTCGGGCCCCTCGCCGTCTTCGCGAACCTCGCGGCGCAACAGCTGCCGTTCAACGCGATCTTCCTCGTCTCCGACCCCAACCAGAAGTGGCGGCTCTTCGCCAACTTCATGCTCTACCTGCTGCCGTTCCTCGCCGGCGCCACCTTCCTCGGCACGGTGTTCCTCCGCGCGGCGGAAGGCTTCAATCGCGTCTACTTCGCCGACCTCGCCGGCTCGGGCCTGTGCGGCCTGGTCGTCCTCGCCGCGATGTACGTGTTCTGGCCGCAGGACCTCATCGTCGCGCCGCTCATCCTGTGGGGCCTCGGCAGCCTGCTTTGGTTTGCCGGGACGGCGAGCCCGAGGGCCGGCGTCGTGTTCGCGGCCGTGGCGGCGCTGACGATCGTCGCCCATTTCGCCGTGCCGCCGGAGCTGGGCCTGACCAAGCTCGCCACCTCCGACTACAAGGGCGTCGCCTACGCCCGCAAGTTCCCGGACTCGAAGCGCGTCTACGCGCGCGACACGCCGTTCGGCTTCATCGAGGTCTATGCCTCCTCCTACCTGCACTTCGCGCCGGGCCTGTCGGACAACGCCGCCTTCAACCTGAAGGAGATGCCCAAGAACGCCTATCTCGGCCTCTACGTCGACGGCGAGGGACCGATCGCGGTGATTCGCGACCTGCCGCCGGGCGAGACCGACTATTTCCGCTACCTGCCGATGATCTATCCCTTCGTCATCAGGAAGGATCCTTCGACCTTCGTGGTGCAGTTCGGCGGCGGCCTCTCGACCAGCGTGGCGCTGCACAATTCGCGGCACGTCACCGTGGCCGAGGGCAATCCGGCGATCCTCACCGCCTTTCGCACCGATCCCGGGCTGAAGGCCTTCACCGGCGACATCCTGCACAGGCCCACCCTCGACGTCATCGGCTACGAGGGTCGGCTCTTCCTCGCCAACACCGAGAAGCGCTACGACGTCATCGACCTCAGCCTCGCCGACAGCGCCGGCCTGTCCGCGCCCGGCGGCTTCCCCATCGTGGAAAAATTCGCCTACACGCGCGAGGCGATGGAGAGCTACATGCGGGCGCTGGCGCCCGGCGGCGTGCTCTCGGTCACGATGTGGAACAAGGAGGAGCCGCCGAAAAGCGTGCTCAAGCTCTACGCCACGATGGAGGCGGCGGCGCGCCGGCACGACCCGGCCACCGTGGCGCGCTCCTTCTTCGTCGTCTCCAGCTACCTGTCCTCGGCGACCGTGCTTTATCGGCAGGGCGGCTTCACCGACGCCGAGATCGCGGCGCTGCGCGACCACACCAAGAGGATGTCGTTCGACGAGATCTACGCTCCCGGCATCGCCGTCGACACGTCGAACACGGACAAGCTGATGGCCGATTACGCGGCGCAGTTGTTCGGCGCGCAGCCGAAAGCCGGTGCCGCGCCCGGTGACCCGCACGCCTCGGCGGAGGCCGACGAGCCCACGGACGATGCGCCCGACGCCGCGCCGAGCGTGCTTCCCGCCACCGCGCTGGGCCGTCTCGCCTGGCAGTCGCTGATCGCAGGAGGCTGGGACGACCTGTCGAAGCGCTACGTCTTCGACGTGCGTCCTCTCACCAACGATCGGCCCTACTTCGCCGCCTACATCAAGCCGGGCGACCTCGGCCGCGTCGCCGATCGGCTCGAGGCGGTGCAGGACGAGTGGGGCTACCTCCTGCTCTGGGCGACGCTCGCCATCGCGATGGCCACCGCCTCGACGCTGATCGCGATCCCCGTGGTGTTCGGCTGGCGCACGGTGTTCTCGCGCACGCCGGGAAAGGCCCTCACCATCGTCTATTTCGCCTGCCTCGGGCTCGGCTACATCATGGTCGAAGTCGGGATGATCGCCGAGTTCGTGCTGGCGCTGGCCAACGCCACCATCTCGGCCTCGATCATGATCACCGGCATGCTCGTCTTCTCGGGGCTGGGCGCCTTCGCCTCGGAGCGGCTGCTGCCGCACGCCCGCGCGGCGATGCCGTTCGTCTTCGCCGCCATCGCCGCGCTTCTGGTCGGCTACGGGCTCTTCCTGCACGTGCCGCTCGACGCCATCGGACGCTACCCCTACGGCCTGCGCCTGCTGCTCTCGTTCCTGCTCGTGTTCCCGCCGGCGTTCCTGATGGGCTTTCCGATGCCTACGGCGATGGCCACGCTGGCGCAGCTGAGGAAAGACACGATGTTCCTCTGGGCCTGGGGCATCAACGGCTGCTTCTCGGTGATCGGCGCCGCGCTGGTCCCCATCGTCGCCACCGCCTTCGGCCTGGCCTCGGTGCTCTACGTCGGCGCCGCCGCCTACCTCCTCGCGATCCCCGCCTTCTTCGCCGTGCTGCGGCCGGTCCCCACGCGCGGAACGTCGGCCGTGCATGTCCCGAATGCCACACCGATCCTGCCTTGAGCGCCGCCCCGCTGGCGCCCCCGGTATGCCCCAATTAACCCTTTAAGCGCCGCTTAACCAAAACCGGCGTCAATGACGCGTCGATCGGGGTGGGGCGCCCCGCGGCGCGTGCATTGATCGGGCGGGGCGAGCGGTGGACCAACGGGGCTTTGCAAGGCGCAACGGCGAGCCGCAGATCCGCCGCCGGCGGCACGGACCGGCCCTGCAGCCCCTGATCTGCGCGCTGGGTCTCCTCGCCAGCACCACCATCGGGCTCGGCCTGCTCTACAGCACGCCCGACACGCCGAAGATCGTCGTCACCGCGGCGGCGCTGCGGGCCACGACGCCCAAGATTGCGCTCGTGCGCCACGAGATGTCGTTGCTCGATCCGACCTTGACGAGCCAATATGCGCCGACGCCCTTCGGCCGCAGCGCGCCGCTCCGCTCGCGCTTCGAGCATGCCGAGACGCCGCAGATCGTGGTCGAGGCCGCTCTCGAGAGCGACTTGCCCCCGGCGGCGAGCGCCCAGCCGAAGCTCGAGGAGCCGCTCGCGCCCGTCGTGCCGCTGCCGACGCGCCGCCCCTCTTTCGCCAAGGCGCCACAAACTGCGCCGCAGACGGCACCGCGCCGGCTCGCCTCGCTGGAGACCGCGCCCTCCCCCGCGGCGATCACGCCGCCGGGCGACGGTCGCACCCTGCTGGAGCGCATGTTCGGCACGCCGGCCGCGCCTCGGACGAACCCCGCGCTGGCCTACGCCACGCCCGGCGACACCGGCGGCGGCTTCTTCGGCAGCGGCGCCAGCGCCTCCGCCGGCACCGGCACCGCCGTCTACAACATCGCCAAGCACACGGTGACGCTTCCGAACGGCGCGCAGCTCGAGGCCCACTCCGGTCTCGGCACCCACCTCGACGATCCCGGCAGCGTCACGGTCCGCATGGCCGGCGCCACACCCCCGACGATCTACGAACTGACCCAGCGCGAGGCGCCCTTCCACGGCGTGCGCGCGCTGCGCCTGACGCCCCTGCTGGAAGGCACCACCTTCGGCCGCGGCGGCCTGCTCGCGCACACCTTCATGCTGGGACCGCGCGGCGATTCCAACGGCTGCGTCGTCTTCCGAAACTACCAGGCCTTCCTCGCCGCCTACGACGCCGGCCAGATTCGCCGGCTGCTGGTGGTGGCGGGGACGTAACCGGCTTCACCGAACGAACACGTCATCCCGGAGCGAGCGCAGCGCGAACCCGGAATGACGACGATGGAAGGCTACTGCACCACCGCGGTGGTGACCGGCATGGTGGCGGGGCCGACCGAGACCCACACGTTGGGGTCGGTCTGCGACTGGCGCTTGACGAACTTGTAGCCGGTCGCGTCCCACAGGCGGACTTCGCCGACCATGTTGTCGAGGATGTAGTCGCCCTTGTCGGTCTTCACCGTCAGGATGGTGTGGCCGTTGCCCTCGAGATCGCGGACGATGGTCATCAACAGGGCCTGGCGCGGGAAGCCGCGATCGAGCAATTGCTTGCGCTTCCACAGCGCGTAGATCTTGCAGTCGCCCTTGCCGTCGGTGGGGTAGTCCCAATGGTCGAGCAGCGTGCCCCAATGCTCGAGGTTCGAGACCGGCTCGATCTCGGCATTCACCTCGGCGTTGACCTCGGCCAGCACCTTCTCGACCTTGCCCGACATCACGACGTCCACCGGGTCGAGCACGTCGACCCGGCACTCCTCGACGCGGCGGGTGCAGAAGTCCGCCCAGCCGTAGGGAACGCGCGTGACCTCGCCGACCGGTGCGGCGTGGGCGGGCTGGAGGAGGCTCTCGATCGCATCGTCATGGATCGTGGCGACGGCGACGCGAACGGCACGCGCGTGGCGGTGCGCGGCATGGATCGTGAGCGCCTGGGCCGGGACGGCGGCGGCGAGCAGCGCGGCCACGGCACAAAGACGACCCAAACGCTTCAACATGCCGTGTGCCCCCGCTCCGACATGAACAGTTTCCTAACAGAACCGCCCTGGGTCAATCGATTGGTTAAGAGGTAGTTAACAGCCCCTCGGCCAACCTTGGCAGGAGAACGCGCTTACGGGGTTTTGGTGGCAGCCTCTCGAAAGAGGAATGTCGCGCGCCTTTCACCCTGCCGCGCGAAACGGGTCGCACCTTCGCGGCACGCTTGCTAAGAGGGCGCCGATCTCGGAGCCCGACCTTGAACGCCCCCGCCGCCCCGCTTCCCTTCGCCGACGACCGCCAGCGCCAGGATGCGCTGGTGTC
This sequence comes from Vulcanimicrobiota bacterium, assembly GCA_964657815.1. Lineage (GTDB taxonomy): Bacteria > Pseudomonadota > Alphaproteobacteria > Rhizobiales > Beijerinckiaceae > RH-AL1. The sequence goes on from CAZZWW010000057.1 coordinate 4,976, forward strand.
GCATCTCGTCGAGGCCGGCTACGCGCGCTGCGAGCCGCCGATGCTGCAGCCGGCCGCCGCCTTCTTCGATTCCGGCGAGGACATGCGCGGGCGGCTCTACCTCACGCATGCGCTCTCGGGCGAGGAGCTGTGCCTGCGGCCGGAATACACGATCCCGGTCTGCCGGCTGTATCTCGACTCGGCTCAGGCCGGACACCCCGCGACCTACTGCTATTGCGGCCCGGTGTTCCGGCTCCGCCGTGACGGCCCTGGCGAATTCGTGCAGGCCGGCATCGAGAACCTGGGACGCGTCGACCGCGAGGCTGCCGACGCCGAGATCCTGGCGCTCTCGCTGGAAGCGGCCTCGCTGGTCAAGCAAGCGCAATTCGTCACCACGATCGGCGATGCGGCGCTGTTCTCCGACCTCGTCGACGCCCTCGCCGTCCCGCCGCAATGGCGTCGGCGCATCACGCGCGGTCTCGCCCAGGGCAAGAGCCTCGCCGGCATCCTCGACGCGCCCACCGACGGCAGCATCGACCATTCCGGCGTGCTGGCGGCGCTGGAGGGCGTCGACAAGAACGGCGCGCGGGCGCTGGTCGAGGACCTCCTGTCGATCGCCGGCATCAAGAGCGTCGGCGGCCGCACCGCGGCCGAGATCGCCGACCGCTTCCTCGAGCAGGCGGCGCTGAAGGGCGGCCACGGCGTCGCGCCCGAGGCGCGCGCCGCGCTGGAGCGCTTCCTCGCCATCGAGGGCGAGCCGGACGAGGCCGCCGGCGAGCTGCGCGCCCTGGCCGACGACGCCAAGCTTGCGCTCGGCCCGGCGCTGGACCGCTTCGAGCACCGCGTCGGCTTCATCGCCGCCCGCGGGATCGACCTCGCCGAGCTGCGCTTCTCCGGCCGCTTCATCCGCAACCTCGACTATTATACCGGCTTCGTCTTCGAGACCCGCGACGCGGCGCGTCCCGACGACCCGCCGCTGGTCGGCGGCGGCCGCTACGACCGCCTGATGGGCACGCTGGGCGCCAGGGCCGACGTGCCGGCGGTGGGCGCCGCGCTCTGGGCGGATCGCCGGGCGTCGGGAGAGATGCCGTGACCGACCGCGCGACCGATCTCGTCCTCGCCGTGCCCTCGAAAGGCCGGCTGCAGGAGAACGCCGCCGCCTTCTTCGCCCGCGCCGGCCTGACGCTGAGGCCCAACCGCGGCGCCCGCGACTACCGCGGCACGCTGGAGGGCATCGACGGCATCGAGGTCGCCTTCGTCTCGGCCTCGGAGATCGTCGGCCTGCTCGCCGCCGGCCACGCCCATCTGGGGATCACCGGAGAGGACCTCGTGCGCGAGACGCTGGAGGACGCCGACGCCAAGCTGGAGCTCTTGACGCCGGTCGGCTTCGGCCGCGCCGACGTCGTCGTCGCCGTGCCGCAGGCCTGGATCGACGTGCGCACCATGTCCGACCTCGAGGACGTCGCCGCCGCCTACTTCGCCAGGCGGCGCGAGCGCATGCGCGTCGCCACGAAATACGTGAACCTGACGCGACGCTTCTTCGCCGCGAACCACGTCGTCGACTATCGCATCGTCGAGAGTCTCGGCGCCACCGAGGGTGCGCCGGCCGCGGGCCAGGCCGAGCTCATCGTCGACATCACCACCACCGGTGCGACGTTGGCCGCCAACGCCCTCAAGGTGCTCGACGACGGAATCATGCTGCGCTCCGAGGCCAACCTTGTGGCCTCGCTCGCCGCGCCTTGGAGCGAGGCGGCGCGGGAGAAGGCGCGGCAGGTGCTCGCGCGCATCGCCGCCGAGGAGGCGGCGCGGCTCACCCGCGACGTGGTCGCCCAGTTCGACGAACGCCGCGAGGGCTTGGTCGAACAGGCGCGGGCGCAGTTCGGCTCGCGGCTCCGCTCCGAAAACGTCGCCGGGCGCTTGACCTTGACCTGCCTCAAGGACAAGGTCGCACCGCTCGCGGACTGGCTCGTGGCGCAGGGCGCGCGGCACGTCACCGTGGCGGCGATGGACTACGTGTTCTCGCCCGCCAACCCGCTGCACGAGAGGCTCGTCGCCCGGCTCGGGTAAGCAATCAGGCAGTGACGAAGGGTCGGCGCCCCGGAGAGGGCGTGGCCGGGAGTGAGGCTTTGGACGGTGCGGCGGCCCACGACGATCGCGAAGCCGAGCCGCACCCGTCCGAGGCGGAGCGGCTCGCCGAGGACGAGCGGCGCGACAAGCTGACCACCAAGGTCCTCAACGCCGTCATCCCCGACAGCGTCGAGAACAAGCAGCTGGCGCGCCGCCGCATCGGGCGGATCGTCGGCTACGGGCTCTCGATCGGCATCCTCGCCCTGGCGATCTTCGTGCTGGCGCGCACGTTCATGGCGATCGATCCGAACGCGCTGCGCAGCGCCATCGCCGCGACGAGCGGCGAGCAGATCGTCGGCGCCGCCGGCTTCACCGCGCTCTCGTTCCTCGCGCTGACCGGTTACGACGCGCTGGCCCTGCGCCAGCTGAAGCTCAAGGTGCCCTACGGCACCACGGCGCTGGCCTCGTTCTGCTCCTACGCGATCTCTTTCACGCTGGGCTTTCCGGTCATCACCGCCGGTACGGTGCGCTACTGGATCTATTCCGACCGCGGCCTCTCGGCCGGCAAGGTGGCGAGCCTCACCGTCATCGCCGGCCTGACGTTCTGGCTCGGCATGGCGCTGTTGCTGGGCATCGGCTTCGCGGTGCGGGCGGGCGGCGTATCGCACATCGACCACCTTTCGCCTCTCCTGAACCGCGCGATCGGCATCGGCATCGTCGCCGCGCTGTGCGGCTACCTCTTCTGGGCCTCGAAGGGCCGCAAGGCGAGGATCCAGGGCTTCACGCTCGAGCTGCCGGGTCTGTGGCTGACGCTGGGCCAGATCTGCCTCGGCCTGGTCGATCTCTGCTCGGCCGCCGCCACGCTGTACATCCTCATGGCCCCGCCGCGCGACATCGACTACCTGACCTTCGTCACCGTCTACGTCTTCGGCTCGCTGCTGGGCATCGCCTCCAACGCGCCCGGCGGCATCGGCGTCTTCGAGGCGACGATGCTGAAGACCGTGCCGGCCCATTCCTCGGCCGCGCTCTTCGCCGCGCTGCTGCTCTTCCGCATCATCTACTATCTCGTGCCCTTCGTGCTCGCGCTCGCCCTGCTCGGCGCCCATGAGAGCGTCAAGCGCTGGAAAGGCCTGCGCGAGGCGATGACCGGCAACGCCGACGACGATTTCGAGGGCGACACGGTGGGGTAGATCCTTCTCCCGCTGGCTTGCGGGAGAAGGAAGAAGCTACCCCCCGACCGTCCTGCGATGGCTGCGGGGCGCCAGCCGGGTCAGGATCTCGTAGCCGATGGCGCCGGAGCGGCGGGCGAGATCGTCGATGCCGATGTCCTGGCCGAGGATCTCCACCGTGTCGCCGCGCTCCACCGTCGGCGCGTCGGTCACGTCGATGACCACGAGGTCCATCGAGATGCGGCCGACGAAGGGGCACAGCGCGCCGTCGACGCTGGCCTGCCCGCGCGGCTCGGCGTTGGTGCCGATGGCCGAGCACGGGATGCCGTCGGCGTAGCCGACGCTGAGCGTGGCCAAGCGGCGCGCGGACGGCGCCACCCAATGCGCGTCGTAGCCGACGCTCTCGCCGGCGGCCACTTCATGAACCTGGATCACCTTCGCCTCGAAGGTGGCCACCGGCCGCATCGGGTTGGGGGCGTCCGGCGTCGGGTTGCCGCCGTAGAGCGCGTAGCCGGGACGCACGAGGTCGTGCAGCGCCCCGTCGCCGAAGAAGATGCCGGACGAGTTCGCCATCGACGCCGGCACGTCGGGCCAGCTGCGGCGGGCGCGCTCGAAGAGTTCGAGCTGACGCTCGACGCGATCACTCTGCTCCGCCCGGCCCGACCAGACGAAATGGCTCATCACCATCGCCACCTCGAGCCGCAGCGAGAGCCTCACGGCGGCCGGCACCTGCTCGGCGATGAGGCCGAGCCGGTTCATGCCGCTGTCGAGCTGCAGGGCGCAGGGGCTGCGGGTGCGTGCGGTGGCCTCGATCCAATCCTCGATCTCGGGCAGCGAGCCCAGCACCGGGCGCAGCCGCGCCTTGACGAAGAGGTGCGCCGTGCGCGGCATCAGCCCGTTCAGCACGTAGATGGTCGCCTCGGGGCAGCGCGCGCGCAGCTGCTGCCCCTCGAAGACGTGGGCGACGAAGAAGGTGCGGCAGCCGGCCCGGCGCAGCGCGGGGGCGACCCCGGCGAGGCCGAGCCCGTAGGCGTCGGCCTTGACCACCGCCGCGCATTCCGCCCGCCCCGCCTTGTCGTGCAGCAGCCGCCAGTTCGCGGCGATGGCACCGAGATCCACGGTGAGCGTCGAGCCGGCCTGCTCGGCCTCGACGTCGCGCCATTCGGTCACGGGAGCGAGAAGCGGTCGCAAGCTATGGGTTCCGGCGGGGCACGATTCAGTGTCTCGCGAGCGGGGGAGGAGAACAAGACACACTCGCCCCTTAAGTGTGGCGGATCGCACCGTTGCGACCGCAGTACGATCCCAGCTCGAAAGTCACGCTGCTATGTATTACATAGAAGCGGAGGAGGGTACGACGGCATGTCAGCGATCGGGAAGAAGCCGAGGCCTCCGAGGAGTGCAGCGACACGAGCCGCGTTGGCTCACACCAGCATTCGCACGAACTCTTCGGCCACGAGCATCGGAGACGGACTTGAGAAGGTCTCGCCAAGACGGCATCGGGCGAGTGACCCGCGCGAGTTCAAGACCGCGACTTTTCAGATCCGCGTCAACAACGAGTTGAAGGTCGAGGCCAGCAAGACCTTGGAGGCTATCGGCATAAGCCTTCCTGAGGCCATCCGTGTCTTTCTCGGCAGGATCGTGAGAGAACAGGCCTTTCCGTTTCCGCTGGAAACTCCCAATACGGATACGGCTGCCGCGCTTCGCGAATCGATCAGATCGGACCACAAGCGCTTCACCTCGCCTGCGGAGCTTTTCCATGAGCTTGGAAAAGACGACGGGTAAACGGGTCGGCCTGCCGCGGCAGTCGTCGTACGCCAAAGCATTCGCGAAGGACTTCGATCGTTACACGCGCGCAGGTCGCTCCGATATGGCGCGCGTCAAGGAGCTGATGCTCCTCCTCATTGCGAACAACGCGCCGCTGGACGCGAAGTGGAGAGATCACGCTTTGGCGGGCGAGTGGACGGGCGTCCGCGACGCCCATGTGCACGGCGACCTGCTGCTGCTCTACCGGCTCCTCGACAAGGAGAACGCCGTCGTCTTCGAGCGACTCGGCACCCACAGCGAGTTGTTCTGAGCCAGCCTTGTCGCCCTCAATGCGGCACCGGCATGTGGTCCTCGCGCGCCAGGTTGGAGAAGCGCGTGAACTCGCCCTCGAACGCCAATTCCACCGTGCCGGTCGGACCGTGGCGCTGCTTGCCGATGATCACCTCGGCCCTGCCGTGGACCCGTTCCATGTCGGTCTGCCAGGTGAGGAACTCCTCGGTGCCCTCGCGCGGCTGCTTGTTCTTGAGATAATATTCCTCGCGGAACACGAAGATCACCACGTCGGCGTCCTGCTCGATCGAGCCGGACTCGCGCAGGTCGGAGAGCTGTGGCCGCTTGTCGTCGCGCGACTCCACCTGGCGCGAGAGCTGCGACAGCGCCACGACCGGCACCGCCAGTTCCTTCGCCAGGGCCTTGAGGCCGGTGGTGATCTCGGTCAGCTCCTGCACGCGGTTGCCGTCGCGCGTCTTCGAGCCCGACAGCAGCTGCAGATAGTCGACCACCAGCATGTCGAGCCCGCGCTGGCGCTTGAGGCGGCGGGCGCGGGCGGTGAGCTGGGCGATGGAGATGCCGCCGGTCTGGTCGATGTAGAAGGGGATCTGCTGCATCTCGCGCGCCGCCTCGGCGACGCGGTGGAAGTCGTGCTCGGTGATGTCGCCGCGGCGGATCTTGTAGGACGCCACCTGGCTCTGCTCGGCGATGATGCGGGTGGCGAGCTGCTCGGCCGACATCTCCAGCGAGAAGAAGCCGACGATGCCGCCGTTGACCGTCTCGTGGCTGCCGTCGGGCTTCTGGCGGAATTCGTAGGCCTTGGCGATGTTGAACGCGATGTTGGTGGCGAGCGCGGTCTTGCCCATGCCGGGGCGCCCGGCGACGATCACGAGATCGGAGGATTGCAGGCCGCCCATCATGCGGTCGAGGTCGCTCATGCCCGTGGCGATGCCGGACAGGCCGCCGTCGCGCTCGAAGGCCTTGGCCGCCATGTCCACGGCCGACGTCAGCGCGTCGGAGAAGCGCTGGAAGCCGCCGTCGTAGCGGCCGGATTCGGCGATCGAGTAGAGCTTGCGCTCGGCCTCCTCGATCTGCTCGCGCGGGGACACGTCGACCGGCGCGTCGTAGGCGCCGTTGACGATGTCCTCGCCGATCAGGATCAGGTCGCGGCGCGTGGCGAGGTCGT
>CAZZWW010000058.1:0-11111 GCA_964657815.1 Vulcanimicrobiota bacterium
CAGATCTGCACGTCGACGATGGCGTCGCCCTCGTCGAGCTTCATCGCGATCTTGCCGGCGCGGTTGATCTGAGTGAAGTCGCTGAGCTTGTTGCGCCGGACGGTGCCGCGCGTGGTGGCGAACATCACGTCGAGCTCGCCCCAGGTCGTCTCGTCCTCGGGCAGCGGCATCACCGTGGTGATGCGCTCGCCCTGCTCGATCGGCAGCATGTTGACCAGCGCCTTTCCGCGCGCCTGCGGGGCGGCGAGCGGCAGCCGCCACACCTTCTCCTTGTAGACCTGGCCGCGCGAGGAGAAGAACAGGATCGGGGTGTGGGTGTTGGCCACGAACAGGCGGGAGACGAAGTCTTCGTCGCGCGTCTGCATGCCCGAGCGGCCCTTGCCGCCGCGCGCCTGCTCCCGGTAGGTCGAGAGCGGCACGCGCTTGACGTAGCCGCCGTGCGAGACGGTCACCACCATGTCCTCGCGGGCGATGAGGTCCTCGTCGTCGACGCCGTCGACCGCGTCGAGGATCTCGGAGCGCCGCGGCGTGCCGAAGGCGGTCTTCACCGCGATCATCTCGTCCTTGACGATGCCGAACAGGCGCACCCGCGACTTGAGGATGTCGAGGTAGTCGGCGATCTCGGCGGCGAGCTTGTTCAGCGCTTCCGCGATCTCGTCGCGGCCGAGCGCCGTGAGCCGGGCCAGGCGAAGCTCGAGGATGCCGCGCGCCTGGATCTCGGAAAGCCGGTACTCGCCGTTCTCGTCCAGCGTATGCCGCGGATCGGCGATCAACGTGATCAGCGGCGCCATGTCCTTGGCCGGCCAGGTCCGACCCATCAAGGCCTCGCGCGCCGCCGCCGCGTCGGGCGACGTGCGGATCAGGCGGATCACCTCGTCGATGTTGGCCACCGCGATGGCGAGGCCGACCTGGAGGTGCGCCGCGTCGCGCGCCTTGGCGAGGCGGAACTTGGTGCGGCGGGTGACCACCTCCTCGCGGAAGTCGACGAAGGCCACCAGGATGTCGCGCAGGTTCATCAGCTGCGGGCGGCCGCCGTTCAGCGCGATCATGTTGCAGCCGAAGGACGACTGCATCGCGGTGAAGCGCCAGAGCTGGTTCAGCACGACGTCGGCGACGGCGTCGCGCTTCAGCTCGATGACGATGCGCATGCCCTCGCGGTTGGACTCGTCGCGCAGGTCGGAGATGCCCTCGACGCGCTTCTCGCGCACCAGCTCGGCGATGCGCTCGACCAGGGTCGACTTGTTGATCTGGTAGGGGATCTCGGTGACGATGAGCGCCTCGCGCTCCTTGCGCAGCGTCTCGGTGTGCACCTTGGAGCGCACGATCACCGAGCCGCGGCCCGTCATGTACGCGGCACGGATGCCGGCCCGTCCGAGGATCGCGCCGCCGGTCGGGAAGTCGGGGCCGGGCACCCGCTCGACCAGTTCCTCGAGGCTCATGTCGGGCTTGTCGATCAGGGCCAGGCAGGCGTCGATCACCTCGACGAGGTTGTGCGGCGGGATGTTGGTGGCCATGCCGACCGCGATGCCGCCGGCGCCGTTGACGAGCAGGTTGGGGAAGCGCGCCGGAAGGACGGAGGGCTCCTGCTCCTTGCCGTCGTAGTTCGGCTGGAAATCGACGGTGTTGCTGTCGATGTCCTCGAGCAGCGCCATCGCCGGGCGGGCCAGGCGCGATTCCGTGTAGCGCATCGCCGCCGGGCTATCGCCGTCGACCGAGCCGAAGTTGCCCTGCCCGTCGATCAGCATCAGCCGCATGGAGAACGGCTGCGCCATGCGCACCAGCGCGTCGTAGATCGCAGAATCGCCGTGCGGATGATACTTGCCCATCACCTCGCCGACGATGCGCGCCGACTTCACATAGGAGCGGTCGGGCGTGAAATTGTTCTCGTTGGACGAGAACAGGATGCGCCGGTGCACCGGCTTCAGCCCGTCGCGCACGTCGGGCAGCGCGCGGCTGACGATGACGCTCATCGCGTAGTCGAGATAGGAGCGGCGCATCTCGTCGGAGATGGACACCGGACGCACGTCCGAGCCGGGCTGCGGCGGGGGCGTGTCGTCGTCGGGCGTATCGGCCAAGGGATTGAGTCCGGTCGCTAAAGGGCTGTCGCGACCCTACAGGGCCGAGGCGGCGAAGGCCAGTTTCGCGACGGGCTTTTGCCCAGCATGCAGCCCCTTTCGGCAGAGGTGCGAAGTGGCTATATCGCGACCCTGCGGCGCCCCACGCCGCGCGGGGATGTGCCATGCGCTGGGTCTTGCGATCCAAGCTCCACAACGCGGTCGTGACGGAGGCGAACCTCGCCTATGTCGGCTCGATCACGATCGACGAGGATCTGCTCGACGCCGTCGGCCTGTGGCCGGGGGAGAAGGTGCTGGTCGTCTCCAACACGAGCGGGGCGCGGCTCGAGACCTACACGATCGCCGGGGAGCGCGGGTCGCGCCGCATCTGCATGAACGGCGCCGCCGCGCACCTCATCGGCGAGGGCGAGCAGGTGATCATCATGGGCTTCGAGCTGGTCGAGGCCCCGATCGCGGCCAAGGTGGCGGTGCTGGATGCGTCGAACCGGGTGGTCAAGGAGATCATCGAGCGGGCGCGGCAGACCGCGGACGCCTGAGATCGTTCTCCCCGAGGCAAGCCGCCCACCTCGTGTCGAAGTGGCCGTTCGCCGACGCCGCGGCGATGCGTGTCGGCGTTCGCCGACGCCATGATGACGGGAAAGTCGGCGTCCGGCCTCGCCGGTTTCGCCCCATGTCGGAATTCGCCGACGGGCCGTCCGACGGCCTCGCGGGCCGTACCCTCATATACACCCCACCTCCTAGCAGGTCTATCCTAGGTCTGCCGTATGTCCGGATCGGCGAGCCCGTGCAGGCGGTGGGCGGCGAGCTGGGCGAAGCGCAGCGTCACCATGCGCCGCGTCGCCGGCGCGAGCCGGTGCTCCGGCGCCTCTCGCACCAGCGCCGCGCCGTAGGCGTCGGCGACGATGAGCCCCGCGTCGTCCGGGAGGATCTCCAACGGCATTGCCGCGGTCACGGCGAAGTAGAGCCGGTCGCAATGCAGCCGGTAGTCGCGCCATTTGGCGTCGGCGCGGAAGTCGGCCACAGAACTCTTGATCTCGACGATGTGCAGGCTGCCGTCGCCGCCGAGCGCCACGACGTCGGCGCGGCGGCCGGAGCGCAGCGCCATCTCCGTCACCGTGGCGAAGCCCCGCGCCCGCAGATAGCGCCGCGTGCCCCGCGCGATCAACAGCGCCGTCTCGGACTGGCGGCCGTCTAGCGGCAGGACGGGCTCGAGGAGGCGCGGCGGCATGGCACGAGGCTAGCCGCCGCGGGGATTGGCGTCGAGGGGCGTACAGCCATCCGCGCCAGCGCCGCTGGTCGCGGATCATTGACAGAGAATTCCGGATGGGTTCGGGTCGGCCGTTCCATCGAAGGCCGGCTCCGTCGTCCCGACCGGCGCCTACGCGCTTCCATCGGCGATCGGGCTGGCTCCATCGCTCGGGAAGACCATGTCCGCCAAGCTCTCGCGTCTCGCCTGCGCCGTCGCGCTCCTCGCCGGTTCAGCCGGCGCCCAGGAGGCCCGCCCCACACAGACGAGCCTCGCCGACGCCCTCGCCGTCCTCCGGGCCCACCCCAAGGTCGACCTCACCCACACCTTCGGGCCGAAGACGCCGGTGTGGTCGGGCTTCGGCCAGGCGCGGTTCACGCCCGCCGTCGATCCCAGGACGCTGGAGGCCTACACGATCGCGCACGACGGCTTCCGCGCCACCTATTATGCGATGGTCGGGCAATACGGCACGCACATCGACGCCCCGGCGCATTTCGCGCCCGACGGCAAGTACCTCGACGAGATCCCGCTCGACGAGATGATCCTGCCGCTCGTGGTGCTCGACGATACGCCCTACCTCGCCGCCGACCCCGCCCACGCCTTCTCGCCCGACGACCTCGCGGCCTGGGAGAAGGCCCACGGCCCGGTGCCCAGGGGCGCCTTCGCCGCGCTGCGCACCGATTTGTCGAAGGACTGGGGCGACCCCGCCCGCTTCGCCCGCACGCCCTTCCCGGCATGGCGCGCCGACACGCTCAAAATCCTGTTCGAAGGGCGCGGGATCACCGCCATCGGCCACGAGGCCATGGACACCGACGTCACGCCGAAGATGGAGGGCGAGACCTACGTGCTCGGCCACGGGCACTGGCAGATCGAGGTCATGGCCGACCTCGACAAGGTGCCGGCCACCGGCGCCGTGCTGGTGGCCGCCTGGCCCAAGCCCGAGCGCGGCCTCGGCTTCCCTGCAAGGGTCTACGCGGTGCTGCCGTGACCGGCTTCGGGATGGTGGCGACGACCGTCGGCACCGAGGCGGAGGCGCACGCGATGGCCCGCGCCCTGGTGGAGGCGCGCCTCGCCGCCTGCGTGCAGATCACCCCCTTGTCCAGCGTCTACCGCTGGGACGGCCGCGTGGAGGAGGCGGCCGAGCACCTGCTGTTGTGCAAGATTGTTGCGGCGGATTTCGCCGCCGTGGAGGCGGCGATCCGGGCGCGACACGGGTACGACGTGCCGGAGATCGTGATGACGGCGATCGCGGCGGGGAGCGCGGCATATCTGGCATGGCTGGGGGAGGCGACCGGCCCGCAAGCCGACGACGCCGGCCACGAGCGCGCGCCCTAGCGTCTCGTTGAGAGGGAGCCATTTTCGTCATTGCGAGCCGGAGGCGAAGCAACCCAGGAGCGGCGAGAGACAAGCCTGGAGGCCCCTGGGTTGCTTCGCTCCGCTCGCAATGACGGATACGCTCCAGCCCTTTCCGGGAACTCGGCCCGCCGCCGCATCGAGCCTGTCCTCCGCCGAACCTCAGCGCGGCGGCCTGACCCCGCGCGTGATGGCGTCGAACTCCGGCTTCAGCGTGTCGAACCGTGCCGTCGGCCCGATGCAGCTCACGACGGTTCGTCCCCGCGGGGTCTGCACGAGGGTGGACAGCGTGCTGACCTCGGGCGCGCCCTTGCCCGTGCCTCGCACCTGCGCGCCCTGCACGTCGCCGAGAGCGAAAGGCTCGACAGCGGTGACGTCGAACTTCAACCCGAGAGTGTTCTTCACGGTGGTGAGGAAGGCCGGCGTCGCGGCGATCTTGTTCAAGGCGTCCTGCGTGACGTGAACGTCTGGGAACGGCTGGAACGCGATGCCGCAACCGGCGTCGTCATCCAACGTCGAGGAGACAGCCAAAGCTTCGGTGTAGCCGGTTTCGGGCGTGTCCGGCTCGACTTTGTGCCCGGGCGGCGCCTCGATCGACAGCGCGGCGGCCCATGACCGAACCGGCATCGCAGACAATGCGATGGCAAAGACCAGACGACAATAAAAGCGCATACAAACCTCCCGTCAGCAAAGCTGGGAGGATGTCGCGCCAACGTGCGAAGTCGAGAGCGCGGATCGATGGCGCGAGACGAAAAATCTCGGTGTTCCAGCGGAACGGGCTCAACAAAAAACGGCGGCACCCGAAGGGACCGCCGCTTGATCCGACCTTACGGTCGAGAAAAGTCTTAGAACTCGACGCCGGCGTCGGCCGACTCGTAGCTCGTGACTTCCATGCCGACGCAGATTTCGGCGACCTGCGGGGCGTGCCACAGCGTGCCGGCATCGGCCGACTCGTAGCTCGTGACTTCCATGCCGACGCAGATCTCGGCGAAGCGGGGTGCCATCCAGTTCATATTCATCTCCCGGTCGTTCTTGTCGTGCTGCCGTTTTCGGCAGGCAGGAGTGTAATGCGCCACCGCCCCGATAAGTGCCAACGAAACGTTTCAATGGGGCTCATCGAGCCGCTCGATCGATACCGGACGAACGTGCGATTGCGTCACTTGTCCGAAGCCGCTTCAAAGGCGGCATGATGTTCCTGCCGACGCTGAAGCAGCTGCAGTACCTCACCGCGCTGCACCAGCACGGGCATTTCGGCCGGGCCGCCGAGACGGTCAACGTCACGCAATCGACCCTCTCGGCCGGGCTGCGCGAGCTGGAGACGCTGCTCGGCACGGTGCTGGTCGAGCGCACGGCGCGCGTGGTGCGCTTCACCCCGCTCGGCGAGCGCATCGTCGCCAAGGCCTACACGGTCCTGCGCGAGGCCGACGAGCTCGCCCGGATGGCCAGCGCGGCCGGCAAGCCGCTCGGCGGCGAACTGCGGCTCGGCGTGATCCCCACGGTGGCGCCGTTCCTGCTGCCGCGGCTGCTGCCGGAGCTGCGCACCAGCTTTCCCGACCTGAAACTCTTCCTGCGCGAGGACCTCACCGCCACCGCCTGCGAGAACCTGGCGCGCGGGCAGCTCGACTGCGTGCTGCTGGCCCTGCCCTACCCCTGCGGCGACGCCCATACCATGCCGCTGTTCAAGGACCCGTTCCACCTCGCCTTCCACCCCGCCGAATTCGACGGCCGGCAGCCCTTCGTGCTGCCGGAGACGATCGACGACACGCGGCTGCTGGTGCTGGAGGACGGCCATTGCCTGCGCGGCCAGGCGCTGACCGCCTGCGGCCGTCCCGAGCTGCGCGCCGACGCCGACCACATCGGGACCTCGCTTCACACGCTGGTGCAGATGGTGGCCAACCGGCTCGGCCTGACGCTGCTGCCGGAAATGGCGCTGATGGCCGGCATCCTCGCCGGCACGCCGGTGCAGGCACGGCCGCTCGACGGGCGCGCGGCGAGCCGCGAGATCGCGCTGGCCTGGCGGGCGAGATCTCCCCGGGCCGAAGAGTTCACGATGCTGGGGGAATCGCTGAAGGGGGCCTGGGAGCGGCAGGTGCGGCTCGCGTGGGGGACGGAGGGGGCGGAGTTTTAAGGGGGTTCTTCCTTCTTGCGCACGCGGGAGAAGGAAGAACCCGCGTCACCGCGTCGTGTAGTCGATCAGCACCATGGCGAAGAGGATGCCGACCCAGCAGAAGCCGAGAACGGAGAAGAAACGGATCAGCGGCGGGTCCTTGATGACCTCCATCGAGAACAGCAGCACCACGGCGATCATCAGGACCAGCACGCCGAGGTTCAGGGCCCAGGTGTGCGGAAAGAACTGGAACCAGCCGGTGATCGCGTTCAACGCGAGCAGGCCCAGCAGGCCGACGAAGGTCATGAGCGGCTCGCGCATGCGGTGCATCAGCTCGCGCTTCTGCGCCGCGGTGATCTCCGTCTCCGAACGAGCGCCGCTCATCGGTTCATCACGTAGATGATCGTCCAGACCATGATCCACATCAGGTCGATGAAGTGCCAGTACAGGCCGTAGACCTCGATGCGGTTCTGGTGGCGCGAGAGGTAGCCCTCCGCGCGGGCCTGCAGGGCGAGCACCATGAGGATGCTGACGCCCGTCAGCAGGTGGAAGCCGTGCAGCGCGGTGGCGACGTAGTACAGGTCGACGTAGAGGATCGAATAGGGGTCGCCGGCGAGATCGTAGGGTCGCGCCATGAACGGCACGAGATGGTCGAGATAGTCCTTGTACCACTCGTAGCCCTTGAGCACGAGGAACGCCGTGCCGAGGGCCGCGGTGGCATACATGCACCAGACCATGATCCGCTGCAGGCCGAGGCGCGAGGTCATGATCGCGCCCGACATGGTCAGGCTCGAGACGATCAGGATCACCGTGTTGGCGCAACCGATCCAGAACTCGAGGTGCCGCGTGGCATTCTGCACCGACGCCGGATGCTGCAGCCGCAGGATCAGCGCGATGAGGAACAGCGCCGCGAACAGCAGCAGCTCGGTCAGCAGCCAGGACCACATGCCGAGCGCGGCGGCGTGGCGCTGCTGACGCACCTCGGTGAACTGCTCGTGGAGCTCGACGCCGACGCCGTCGGCCAGCGCCTCAGCCACGTTCGTTGACCTGGAGGGGATAGTCGTAGGGCTCGAAGTCGACGATCGGCGGCGTGATGAAATTGTGCTTGGGCGGCGGCGACGAGGTCGTCCACTCCAGCCCCTTGGCGTCCCAGGGGTTCGACGTGGCCTTCTTGCCGTACCACAGCGACCACGAGAGGTAGACCATCGGGAAGATGTAGCCCGCCGCCAGGATGGTGGAACCGGCGGAGGAGAGGATGTTCAGCAGCTGGAACTCGTGGGGATAGACGTGGTAGCGCCGCGGCATCCCGAGATAGCCCAGAATGAACTGCGGGAAGAACGTCACGTTGAAGCCGAGGAAGATCAGCAACGCCGACACCCGGCCCCATGATTCATTGTACATGCGCCCGGTGAACTTCGGCCACCAATAGTGCAGGCCGCCGAGGAACGCGAGCATGGTGCCGCCGACCATGATGTAGTGGAAGTGCGCCACGACGAAATAGGTGTCGTGCACATGCTCGTCGATCGCCAGCGTCGCCAGGAACAGGCCGGTGAGCCCGCCGAGCACGAAGAGGCCGATGTAGCCCATCGCGAACAGCATGGGCGTGTCGAGCCTGAGGTCGCCTTTGTGGATCGTCGCCGTCCAGTTGTAGACCTTGACCGCCGAGGGCACGGCGACGGCGAAGGACAGGAAAGAGAAGGTCAGCGAGGCGTAGGGCGACTGCCCGTTGACGAACATGTGGTGGCCCCACACGAAGAACGTGATCGAGGCCAATCCGATCGTGGCGTAGCAGATGAAGCGGTAGCCGAAGATCTTCTTGTGGGAGAAGGCCGGCACGATCTCCGAGATCACGCCCATGCCCGGCAGCACCATGATGTAGACGGCCGGGTGCGAGTAGAACCAGAATAGGTGCTCGAACAGCACGGGATCGCCGCCCAGCGCGGGATCGAACACGCCGATGCCGAAGGCCCGCTCCATCACGAGGAGGATCAGCGCCATGGTGATGACGGGCGTTGCGAGCAGGAAGATCAGGCTCGTCGCGTACATGGTCCACACGAAGATCGGCATGCGGAACCAGCCCATGCCCGGCGCGCGCATCGTGTGCACGGTGACGACGAAGTTGAGCCCGGTGAGGATCGAGGAGAAGCCGACGATGATGACGCCGATCAGCGCCGGCACCACCCAGGTGTTGGAGAAGGTGGTCGAGAACGGCGCGTAGAAGGTCCAGCCGGTGTCGACGCCGCCGATGACCACGGCGGCGAGCGTGAAGATCGCGCCGGTCATGAAGACGTACCAGCTGAGCAGGTTGAGCCGGGGGAAGGCGAGGTCCTTGGCGCCGATCATGATCGGCAGCAGGAAGTTGCCCATCGTCGCCGGGATCGACGGGATCAGGAAGAACCACACCATCACCACGCCGTGGATGGTGAAGAGCTTGTTGTAGGTGTCGTTGGTGAAGATCTGCCCGTCCGGCACCACCAGGGCCAGGCGCACCAGGCCGGCCGCCACCGAGCCGATGATGAAGAAGGCCGTGATCGAGATCAGGTAGAGGATGCCGATGCGCTTGTGGTCGATGGTCAACAGCCACGAGCGCAGCGTGTGATCGTCGTGAAGGTAGTCGCGCGGGCGCCCGATCGTGGACTGCGGCGGGGCGTGCTCGCGGAAGGCGACGTCCGTCATTGGCTGGCTTCCTTGGTGGCGCCGAGCGACTTGATGTAGGACACGATGCGGATAAGGTCGTCCTCCGCGATCTTGCCCTTGTAGACAGGCATGTTCTGCTTGTAACCGGCGATCTTGTTGTCGTCGGGGTTCAGGATCTTGTCGCGCAGATAGCTCTCGTCGGCCACCACCGTGCCACCCTTCTCGAGCGGCACCGGCTTCAGGAACAGGCCGGCGAGCGAGGGCGCCTTCACGGTGGAGCCCTTCTGGTGGCAGCCCGAGCAGCCGTAGGACTGGAACAAAGCCTCGCCGGCCGCCACCGTGGTGCTGCCCGTGGACGTCCGCCCGAGCCACTTCTGGTAGTCGGCCGGCTTCATGATCGTCAGCGTGCCGTCCATCTCGCTATGGTCGGTGCCGCAATATTCCGAGCAGAACAGGTGGAAGGAGCCGACCTTGTTGGCCTTGAACCAGATCTGCGTGTAGCGCCCGGGGATCGTGTCCATCTGGATCCGCAGCGCCGGAATGTAGAGCGCGTGGATCACGTCCTGCGAGATCATGCGGATCACCACGGGCTGGCCTTCCGGCACGTGCAGGTCGTTGATCTCGGACTGGCCGCCGGGATGCTGGAACTTCCACATCCACTGGCGGCCGATGGCGGTGATCTGCAGCGCGTTGGCCGGCGGATTGTTCTGGTGCGAGAACAGCAGCGCCCCCCAGACGAAGAAGATCAGCGTCAGGAAGAACGGGATCAGCATCCACGACAATTCGATCGCGACGCTGCGGCTCTCGTCGGTCTCGCGGTTGACGACGCGACCGCTGCGGTACTTGAAGGCGAAATAGGTGATGCCGACGAAGATCGGCACCGTCAGCAGCAGCGTGACGGCGGTGAAGGCGAGGATGAGATAATCCGCCTGGACCGCGACGAGCGAGGCGGCCTCCGGCCAGATCGCGAGCGGATTGTCGGTGCCGTTCATCGGATCCGCCTCATGGCTTCGTCTCCGCCGGCGGCTGCATCACGCGCGGCGCGGCGGAAAACGTGTTGCCTTCGCCTTGCACTCGATCGGCCGGCTTCTCCTGCGGGAGATCGGCGTTGTCGTCCGGCGTCGCCGGCTGCGGCGCGTCGGCGCCCTTCGGCCCGGCCGCATCGGCCTGCGCCGAGCCGTCGAGCGGCTTGCCGATCACCTGCTGGATCGCGCGTTCGATCGGGATATGCGCGGTCGTGTGGTCGGAGCCGTTCCACCCGTAGGTCGTGAGCCGCTGCGTCTGCTGCATCAAAGAGGCGTCGATGTCGCGATAGGGTTCGGCCTGCAGATGCGGCAGCGGCGGCATGATCGGCGCGACCTGCTCGGCGGTGAGATCCCCGTTGGGCTCCTGGAAGGCGTGGTCGAAGCGCGAGAACATGGCGAAGACGGCGGCGACCGAGAGGACCATGAGCGTCAGCGAGATCACGATGACCTTGACCAGCGACCGGACGCTGGCGTCCTTGAGGTCGTAGCCGCTCTCGCGCGACTCCGGGTCGGGCCCGGCAGCCGGCTGGCCGCGACCGGAGGTCTCCTCGTCGGGGTCCTCGGCCTCGGGCACGGCGCCCCTCTGGCTCTTGGAATTTCTGGCTCCGAACACCGCGGCGGCGCCCGCCGCGGCGACAGCCGCCGCACCGGCGACGCCCAGCGCGATC
>CAZZWW010000059.1:0-11110 GCA_964657815.1 Vulcanimicrobiota bacterium
CTAGGCCCTCAGGAGCCGCCCTGAGGGCATTGAAGATGACCGTGGGCAGTTCGTTACGCCGGAACAGCTTGGACAGGCTGACGGGCTTCTGAGCGTGGTACGGGTGCCCTCCGTCGATTGGAAGACGGCAAGGGTCATCTGGACCGCGACCAGGTTCTTACGGGCAATCTCGATCTCGCGCTCGTAGGCGCGGATGCGGGCGTCGATTTCATCGACCTGTTGCGAAGGATCGTGACGGTGGAGGACTCGGCCATGGGTTGCGCCAGTTCTAGCGACGCCCCGAATTTGTTCGGGGATTGACCCCTCAAATGTATGGTTTTGAACGCAGAACGGGCAGACGTTCACGAGTTGAGTTTGCTAGATAGTGCCGAACCGATGTCCTTGCGGTTGCGCGGAACCGGCGCCCTCCCGTCCTCGTTTCTTGCCCGCAGAGACCGCATCAGCCGTTGGGCGCGACGGTCCGCTGACCCTCCCGATCAAGCGGGAGAAGCATTGGCCCTCGGGCCACGAGACGACCCCATGTCCATCCCCGTCCTTCTGCTCGTCGCAGTGATTGCGGCAGGCCTCCTCGCGATCGGATTCTTCGTCCTGATCTTCGGGCGGCCGGTCCGCTACATTCCCAACGACCGCATCGGCATCCTCGAGAAGAAGTGGAGTGCGCGCCATGGTTCGGTGCGCTCCGGCTTCATCGCGCTCGCCGGCGAGGCCGGCTTCCAGCCCGAGGTGCTGCGCGGCGGCTACCACGTGTTCCGCCCGTTCCAGTACCGCGTCCACACCGTGCCGCTGGTCACCATCCCGCAAGGCCAGATCGGCTACGTCTTCGCCCGCGACGGCGCCGCGCTGCCGCAGACCCAGACGCTCGCCTCCAACGCGGATGCAACCGACTTCGAGGACGTGCGCGGCTTCCTCGCTGCCGGCGGGCAGAAGGGACCGCAGCGCCGCATCCTGCGAGAGGGCACCTATGCCATCAATCTGGCCCAGTTCGTCGTGCTGACGGGTGAACGCACCTACGCCGTCGAGCTCGCCAAGACCGACGAGGCCACGTTCGGACGAATGTCGCAGCTGATCGCCGAGCGCGACGGTTTCGAGCCGATGGTCATCGACACCAAGCTCGACATCATCGGCATCGTCACGGTCCATGACGGCCCCGCCCTTCGCGAGGGCGAGATCATCGCGCCCACCGTCGGCAGCGCCTCCGAGGACGCCAACTTCCACAACTCGTTCCAGGACGCGGAGGCCTTTCTGCGCGCCGGCGGCTTCCGCGGCCGCCAGCACCAGGTCCTGGTCGACGGCACCTACTACCTCAACCGGCTGTTCGCCACGGTGGAGAACGTGCCCAAGACCATCATCGAGGTCGGCACCGTCGGCGTCGTCGTGTCCTACATCGGCGAGAAAGGGGACGACCTCTCGGGCGAGGACTATCGCCACGGCGAACTCGTCGAGCGTGGCTTCCGCGGCGTCTGGAACCTGCCTCTTCTGCCCGGCAAATACGCCTTCAACACCTATGCCGGCCGTGTCGTGCCGGTCCCGACGACCAACTTCGTCCTGAAATGGACGCGGGAGGTCACCGGCACCCACAAGCTCGACGAGAATCTCTCCGAGATCGGCCTCATCACCAAGGACGCCTTCGAGCCGCTGCTGCCGCTCTCCGTCGTCGTGCACATCGACTACAAGAAGGCGCCGCTGGTGGTGCAGCGCTTCGGCGACATCAAGAAGCTCGTCGAGCAGACGCTCGACCCGATGGTCTCGGCCTATTTCAAGAACATCGGCCAGACCAAGACGCTGATCCAGCTGCTGCAGGACCGCTCCGACATCCAGGACCATTCCTCCTCCGAGATGCGGGCCAAGTTCGCCGCCTACAGCCTCGACCTTCAGGAGGTGCTGATCGGCACGCCGCGCGCCGAGCCGACGCAGGGCGGCATCGAGCAGATCCTGAAGCAGCTGCGCGACCGGCAGGTGGCGGTGGAGAAGGTCGAGACCTACAAGCTGCAGGAGGCCGCCGCCGTGCAGGAGCGTACGCTGCGCGAGAAGGAGGCCATCGCCAAGCAGCAGGAGGCGATCACCGCCTCCTCCATCGCGATCCAGGTGCGCGAGAACGAAGGCAAGGCGCAGCTGGCCCAGGCGCGCCAGCAGGCCGAGAGCCTGCAGGTGACGGCCAAGGCCAACGCCGAGCGCGTCCGCCTGGAAGGCGTCGGTGAGGGCGAACGCATCCGCGCCGTCGGCCTGGCCGACGCCGAGAAGGTGCGTGCGATCGGCCTGGCGCAGGCCGAGGCCACCGACAAGCAGGTGCAGGCCTACGGCGGGCCGCAGTACCAGCTCAATTCGCAGGTGCTGATGCGCTTCGCCGAGGCGATCGAGGCCGGCAAGCTGCCGATCGTGCCGAGCATCGTGGTCGGCGGCGGCAACGGCGAGAAGGGTGGCAGCGGCAGTCTCGTCGAGGCGATGCTCGCCATGCTGCTCGCGGACAAGACGGGAGCGCGCCGCGAGATGCAGTGACAGGCCCGGCGGCCCGGGATGGTGGGGGCTCGAACCTCACCGTGCCCGGCCGGCGACGCCGGATCAGCCTGCCCGGACGCCGCAACGGCCGGGCGCCAACTGCCGCTTTTGTCAGTCAGGGGCTGCTAACCCGTCCGAGGGGCTCGACGAAGCGCGCTCCGATCTGCAACGGAGGCTGCCCATGACCGTCCAGGCCACGACCCATCTCAACTTCCGCGGGCAGGCTCGCGAGGCGCTCGGCTTCTACCAGTCCGTGTTCGGCGGCGAGTTGACGATCGTCACCTACGGCGATCTCGGCGCCGCGCAGGAGCCGACGCAGGCGACGCAGGTGATGTGGGGCCAGGTCGCCTCCGCCCACGGCTTCCGCATCATGGCCTACGACGTCCAGTCCGAGACATCCTGGCATCCCGGCGAGAACGCGTTCTACGTCTCGATACGCGGCGACACCGCGGACGAGATCGAGCGGTACTGGGCGACGCTGTGCGACGGCGCCACGGTCCTGCAGCCGCTAGGGCCGGCGGCATGGTCGCCGCGCTACGGCATGCTGAAGGACCGTTTGGGCATCACCTGGATCATGGATGTCGCGGCCGCACAGCCGAGCGCCTGACCCTCGCGAGAGCAGGGGCGCCGATCCTCACGTCGCCCCCGCCCGCGGCAGGCTCACGCCGCCGACGAGCCGGGTGATCTCGGCGGCGGCGGCCGCCACCAGTGGTCCCAGCTCGGCCACCCTTGCGTCGTCGAGTCGCGACGCGGGGCCGGACACCGACAGGCCGGCGACGGGGTCGCCGAACTCGTTGAAGATGGCGGCGGCGATGCAGCGCATGCCGGGGTTGCGCTCCTCGTCGTCGAGCGCCCACCCGCGCAGGTGGGCGCGGGCGAGGTCGGCGTGGAGCGCCGCCGGCTCGGTCAGGGTCGCGGGCGTGAAGCGCTCCAGGCCCTTGGCGGCGATCACGCGATCGACGGCCCGGCGCGGCATCTCGGCCAGCAGCGCCTTGCCGATGCCTGAGGCGTGCGCGGCACGCCGCTCGCCGGAGCGGAAGAAGGCGCGAATCGGCTCGGGGCTCTCGACCTGCGCGACGAAGACGATCTCGCTGCCCTCGAAGATCGCGATGTTGGCGGTCTCGCCGCTTTGGGCAACCAGCTCCGTCAGGATCGGCCGCCCGACCGAGGCGATGGAATAGCGGCGCTGAAACGCCTGGCCCGTGCGGAAGGCCTCGACGCCGATCGCCCAGAGCTGGTCGCGCTCCAGGAACTCGACGAAGCCGCGCGCCGCCAGGGTCTGCAGCAACCGGTAGGCCGAAGACGGTGCCAGGCCGGCGCGCCTGGCGAGGTCGGAAAGCGCGATGCCGTCGCCCGCCGCCAGCACGTCGAGCAGGGTCAACGCGCGGTCGAGCGACTGCACGGCGCCATCGACCGGCGCCGCGCCGCGCGGACGGCCCCGCTGGCGAGGCGGACCGGCCACGGTCTCGCGCGTCGCCGCGGAAATGGTTTCCGTTTTCGTCATGAGGATCAGAGGAAAAGGATTCCGCTTGCGAAATCAAGGGGAAGCCGTTCTCCAACGTGGGTTCGGAAAACATTTTCGGAAAAATTGACAGCCTCTCGCGCGAGGACCATTTTGCGACGCAACAGGGCGTGTGGCGCTGACACGATGACGGAGGGCGCATGAGCAGGGTCGAGAAGAACGGTCTCAAGGTCGAGCGCGCGCTCCACGATTTCCTCGTCAACGATGCGCTGCCCGGCTCGGGCATCGACGAGGCGACCTTCTACAAGGGCCTCGCCGAGCTCGTCGCCAGCTTCGCCGGGCGCAACCGCGAGTTGCTCGCCGTGCGTGACGATCTGCAGAGGAAGATCGACGCTTGGCACGACGCGCATCGCGTCGAGGCCTTCGACCAATCTGCCTATCTCGGCTTCCTCGAGGACATCGGCTACCTCGCACCTCAGCCCACACCGCGCGCGATCCAGACCGCCAACGTCGACGAGGAGATCGCCGACATCGCCGGGCCGCAGCTGGTGGTGCCGATCAACAACGCACGCTACGCGCTCAACGCCGCCAACGCCCGCTGGGGCAGCCTCTACGACGCCCTCTACGGCACCGACGCGATCAACGAGGACCGCGGCGCCGAGAAGCGCGACACCTACAATCCCGTGCGCGGCGCCCGTGTCGTCGCCGAGGGCAAGGCGGTGCTCGACCTCGCCGCGCCGCTGCTCGCGGGGTCGCACGCCAGCGCCACGCACTATCGGGTTGAGAGCCGCAAGCTCGTTGTCTCCTTGATCGGCGGCGCCGAGACGACGCTTCGCAACCCCGGCCAGCTCGACGGCTACCGCGGCACGCCAAGCGACCCCAGCCTGATCCTTGTGTCGAACAACGGGCTGCACCTCGAGATCGTCATCGATCGCCGCGGCCCGATCGGGCGCACCGACGCTGCCGGTGTCGCCGACATCATGGTCGAGTCCGCCCTCTCGACGATCATGGACATGGAGGACTCCGTCGCCGCGGTGGACGCCGCCGACAAGGTGGTCTGCTACCGAAACTGGCTCGGCCTGATGAAGGCCAGTTTGCGCGAGAGCTTCCAGAAGAACGGCGAGACACTGCACCGCGTGCTCAACGGCGACCGGACCTATCGCTCCGCCAAGGGCGGCGAGTTGAAGCTGCCGGGCCGTTCGCTGATGTTGATCCGCTCCTCCGCCCACCACGTCTTCACCGATGCGGTGAAGGATGCCGATGGTCTTGACATCCCCGAGAACCTGCTCGACGCCATGGTGATCGCCACCATCGCCCGCCACGACCTCTTCGGCGAGCAGGCGCTGCACAACACGCGCTCGGGCTCGGTCTACATCGTCAAGCCGAAGATGCACGGGCCGGACGAGGTCGCCTTCGCCGACGAGGTCTTCGGCCGCGTCGAGGAGCTTCTCGGCCTGCCCAAGCACACGCTGAAGATGGGCATCATGGACGAGGAGCGCCGCACCTCGGCCAACCTCACAGCCTGCGTGCTGGCGGCCGAGCACCGCGTGTTCTTCATCAACACCGGCTTCCTCGACCGCACCGGCGACGAGATCCATACCTCGATGGAAGCGGGACCGGTGGTGCGCAAGAGCGTGATGAAGACCACGCCCTGGATCGCCGCCTACGAGGACATGAACGTCGACGTCGGCCTCGCCTGCGGGCTGCCCGGCCGTGCCCAGATCGGCAAGGGCATGTGGGCGGCGCCCGACCAGATGGCGCTGATGCGCTCGATGAAGCGCACCCATCCCGAACAGGGCGCCAACACCGCCTGGGTGCCCTCGCCGACGGCGGCGACGCTGCACGCGCTGCACTATCACGAGGTCGACGTCGCCGCGGCCCAGGCCAGGCTGCGCAGTCGCAAGAAGGCGGAGCTGACAGACCTGCTCACCCTGCCGCTGGCCCAGTCCAACTTCGACCCGCGCGAGGTGACGCAGGAGCTGGAGAACAACGCCCAGGGGCTGCTCGGCTACGTGGTGCGCTGGATCGACCAGGGCGTCGGCTGCTCCAAGGTGCCCGACATCAACAACATCGGCCTGATGGAGGATCGCGCCACGCTGCGCATCTCTTCGCAGCATATCGCCAACTGGCTGCGACACGGCATCTGCACGGAGGAGGAAGTGCTGGCCGTGCTGAAGCGCATGGCCGCCGTGGTCGACAAGCAGAACGAGAGCGATCCGGCCTACGTTCCGATGGCTCCCGGCTTCGACGGTCCCGCCTTCCACGCCGCCTGCGACCTCGTCTTCAAGGGGCGCGAGCAGCCGAACGGCTACACCGAATATATCCTGACGGATCGCCGGCGTGAGGCGAAGGCGGTGCAGGCGGGCGGCCTCAAGAAGGTGGCGTAAGACGTATCCACCGACTGCGAAAACGGCGGCATGCACAATCTCACGTAACTCGCGTCATGCGCCACCAAGCTCTCCGGTGTGCTCTACGTCCGATATTCAGACGTTCGGTATTCGATCTCGTCAGTACCGCGTGCCGTCCTTTCGCGAGAAGAACCAGCGGCCGTCGGAGTCGAGGTCGGCGCGGATGTCGTCGTCCGGGAAGGTCCCCTCGTCGCCCGGCGTGCGGTCGCCGATCTCGAGATAGACCACGTCGATGTCGCCCCGATTGACGAGGTGGTGCGCGATCCCCGCGGCGGGGAAGCCGGCGCACATGCCGGCGGTGAGGGTGACCGCGCCGCGATCGGTCATGAGCGTCGCCTCACCCGAGACGACGTAGACGAACTCGTCCTGACGGCTGTGACGATGGAGCAGGGCGGATTCAGAGCCGGGGCTCAGCGTCGTGATGTTCACGCCGAAATTGGTAAGGCCGAAGATCTCGCCGAGCACGCGCTTCTGGCGACCCGCAACGCGCGACCGGAACGGCTCGGGATAGCCCGTCGATCGTGCCCGCGGCGGCACGGCCGCGGCGACGACCGCGAGAGGCTTATCCAGTGACACGCGCATGGCCTACGCCTCCTGGCACCTCGACCGACGAAATGCCACGAATCCTTGACGTGGCCGCCGGCGCAAGCGGAACTCGCGATCGTCTCAGGCCACGTCATCGAACGCCGGCACGCGGGTTCGCGATGTCGCAATACGCGATATTGGCAGGATTCTTGTCGCCGTACCGCACCGCATGTCTAGAAGAGACTCACGCGGTGTTCGACACGTCGGTTCGCTTTCAAGAGCCCGAGGATCAACCCGCGAAGGCTGGCGTCGGCTTGATCCATTCCTTGGCAGTGCGCAGCCAGCGCTGCGCGGCCGAGACGAGCGCCGGCGCCGGGCGCTTCAGCGTCGCGATCTTCCTCAGGTGGTCGGGCACACGCCAAGTCGTGCTGGCGCCTGCGGGAAAGAAGGCGACGTCGCCCGGACCGAGCCGGCGGGTGCCGTGGACGTGGTCGTCGACGAAGACCTCGCCGTCGAGGACGCTGACGATCTCGTCGGACTCGTAGAACCAGTTGAAGCGCGCGGCGCTGGTCTGCCAGACGTACACCTTGGTGGAGCCGTCGTCGGTATGGGCGATCTCGGCCGCCTCGGTCTTGGGATCACCCTCGATGATCCACGAAAGCGGGATCGGCGCGGGCGCGAGTGTCGCGGTCCCGGGATCGATCGCCGCCATGCCGGTCTGCGCATCGGCGGCGTGGCGGTGGATGTCGGCCGCTCCCGCCAGCGTTGCCACGGCGAGCAAAGCGGCGCCGCCGAAGCCGAAGGTCCTGATGCGTCTCACCGATCGTCTCCCGCCTTTTCACGATAGGATCGCAGCGCGACACTCAACAAAGCCTTTCCGAATTTCCTCGAAACGACGGTGCGGTCGACGCGAGGTTAACGGGTCGTAAGCCCGCGTCGGTGGCGACTTCGAGAGCCCGGGACGACGGCGGCGGTCGCCTCCCGCGGTGCGGATATTGGTGCCCGTAAGCTCGGTCAAGGCCGGCGCGACCGGTGCCACCGAGAATTTGGCGATGTAGTCGCCGTAGAGGGCATCGCCCGTCTCGACGCGTCGCTTTGCACTGCACTCGGCCGGGAACCGCGCCGCGCGAGGTGTCGTTCAGCGCACATGAAGCATGGGATGACACTAGATGCGCAACGATGATCCGGGTTTCTATCGCGCGCCCGGACGCTCCTTCTACGCCACGCTGGTCCCCTTCCCGATCGCCTGCTTCGTCGGCACGTTCCTGACCGATCTCGCGTATGTCGCCACGGAGTCTGTCGTGTGGGAGACCTTCTCCGTTTGGCTGCTCACCATCGGCCTCGTCGTCGCCGGTCTCGCGGCCATCGGCGGCATCGTCGATCTCGTGCGCAGCCGTCGCGTTCGCGGCCTCGCGCAGCCCTGGATGCGCGTCGGCGGCGAGTTCATCGCCGCTGGCCTGTCGCTGATCAACGTCTTCGTCCACAGCCGTGACGGCTACACGGCCGTCGTGCCGCAGGGGTTGATCCTCTCCGCCCTCGTCGTCCTCGTCCTGATCGTGACGCTCGTCATCGGGCGCCCCCCCGCCACCTATCGCACCGAAGGCCTGACCTGATGCGCGTGACGATGCCGAACCGGATCCTTCTTCGTCTCGCGAGCCTCGGCTTCGCCGGGATGGCTCTGGCGGGTTGCAACGACGCCAAGCGCGTCGACCCGACCGAGCAGCTCGGCGCCAACCCCGTCCTGCCGGAGCCGCACGAATATCTCGTGCCGCCGATGGCCTTGGCCGCGTCGGCGCCCTGGGGCAACGAGACGCCCACGGTGCCGGCGGGGCTGCAGGTGCGGTTGCTGGCCGGCGACCTCAAGAACCCACGGCAGATCTTCGTCCTGCCCAACGACGACGTCCTTGTCGTCGAGACCCGCGGCCCCAAGCCGCCGATCAACCGGCCCAAGGACTTCATCATGGGGGTGGTCCGCTCCTTCGTCGATTCCGGCGCCACGGGCGCCAACCGCATCACGCTGCTGCGCGACATCGGTCCGGACGGCGTCGCCAAGACGCGCACCGTGTTTCTCGACCACCTGAACTCGCCCTTCGGCATCGCGCTGGTCGGCGGCGACCTCTACGTGGCCGACACCGACGCGCTGCTGCGCTTCCCCTACACCGCGGGCGACACCACCATCACCGCGCCCGGCGTCAAGGTCACCGACCTGCCGGCCGGCCCGATCGACCACCACTGGACCAAGAGCATGGTGTCGAGCCCGGATGGGACCAAGCTCTACGTCGGCGTCGGCTCCAACTCGAACATCACCGAGAACGGCATCGGGGCCGAGCTGGACCGCGCGCAGATCTGGGAGGTCGATCGCGCCACCGGCCTCAAGCGGCCCTATGCGACGGGCATCCGCAACCCGACCGGCGTGCAGTTCGAGCCCAAGACGGGCCAGCTCTGGACTGTCGCCAACGAGCGCGACGAACTCGGCCCCGACCTCGTGCCGGACTATCTCACCTCCGTGAAGGACGGCGCGTTCTACGGCTGGCCCTACAGCTACTACGGCCAGCACCTCGATCCGCGCGTGATGCCGCAGCGCCCGGACCTCGTCGCCAAGGCGATCCCGCCGGACTACGCGCTGAGTTCGCACGTCGCCCCGCTCGGCCTCGCCTTTGCGACCGGCACGAGCTTCCCGCAGAGCTATCAGGGCGGCGTCTTCGTCAGCGAGCACGGCAGCTGGGACCGTTCGCCGCTCAGCGGCTACAAGGTGGTCTACGTGCCCTTCACCGACGGCAAGCCCAGCGGCAAGGCGCAGGACTTCGTCACCGGCTTCCTCTCGGCCGACGGCCACGCCCGGGGCCGTCCCGTCGGCATCGCCGTCGACAAGACCGGTGCCCTGCTGATCGCCGACGACCTCGCCGACAAGGTGTGGCGGGTGTCGGCGGCGGCGAAGCAGGCCAGCCGCTAGGAGCGATGCACTTCCACGTGGCGCAGGTTCTGCGTCACGTAGCCGATGCCGGCCGCCGCCGCGCACATGAGCGCCAGCGCCACGAAGAACAGCAGGGCGATGCCGGGCGTCAGCTTGGCGTCGAGCAGACGCGAGACGCGGGATGACGACCGAGGGCTCGGAGGTGCGCTGCGCGGCGTGGGGTCCGTTGGCATCCCCGCTCTCTAGCGCAGGAGGCACGCGTTGTCCCGCCCTGTACCCCCATGATAGAGCGCCTGCAGCTTACGCCGACTCGTATCGGCGACTGAGCCCGAGGAGCTGAGCCCCATGATCTCCGTCACCTTTCCCGACGGCAACAGCCGCCCGTTCGAGCCCGGCGTGTCCGGCCTCGACATCGCCAAGAGCATCTCCCCCAGCCTCGCCAAGCGCACCATCGCCATGATGCGCGACGGCGTGCTCTCCGACCTCTCGGACACGCTCGACGCCGACGCCCGCCTCGAGTTCCTCTCCCGCGAGGACCCGCGCGCGCTGGACCTGATCCGCCACGACGCCGCCCACGTGCTGGCGGAGGCGGTGCAGGGGCTCTGGCCCGGCACGCAGGTCACCATCGGCCCGGTGATCGAGAACGGCTTCTACTACGACTTCCACCGCGAGGCCCCCTTCACGCCGGAGGACTTCGCCACGATCGAGAAGCGCATGCGCGAGATCATCGCGCGCGACCGCCCCTTCACCAAGGAATTCTGGACCCGCGAGCAGGCCAAGGCCTGGTTCGCCGAGCGCGGTGAGACCTTCAAGATCGAGCTCGTCGACATGATCAAGGCCGGCGAGGACCTCAAGATCTACAAGCAGGGCGACTGGCAGGACCTCTGCCGCGGCCCGCACATGACCTCCACGGGCAAGATCGGGCAGGCCTTCAAGATCATGAAGGTCGCCGGCGCGTACTGGCGCGGCGATTCCACCCGCCCGATGCTGCAGCGCCTCTACGCCACCGCCTTCGCCAACCAGGCCGACCTCGACGCCTACCTCCACCAGCTCGAGGAGGCCGAGCGCCGCGACCACCGCCGCCTCGGACGCGAGATGGACCTGTTCCATTTCCAGGAGGAGGGGCCGGGCACGGTGTTCTGGCACCCCAAGGGCTGGACGCTGTTCCAGACCCTCATCGGCTACATGCGCCGCCGCCAGGAGGCCTCGGGCTACGTCGAGGTCAACACGCCCCAGGTGCTGGACAAGGGGCTGTGGGAGACCTCCGGCCACTGGGGCTGGTACCAGGAGAACATGTTCGCGGCG
>CAZZWW010000060.1:0-11105 GCA_964657815.1 Vulcanimicrobiota bacterium
CGCCGCCGAAGCCGCCGCCACCGCCGTGGAAGCCACCGCCACCGCCATGCCCGCCAAAAGCGCTGGCTGTACCCGGCACGGCGACGACGCCGGCCGCGATCGTCAGCGCCGAGGCGCCGGCGATCATCGTCTTCTTGAGAAAGCCGTTCATGAACATCCTCCTGAAAAGAGCCCCGCGGGCGACAACGCCGAAGGACCTCCATCGATCCAGGTCCGTCTTCTCGACGGGTCCCAAACTCATGTAGAGGCACAACGGCGAATATCGCCCTCGGACGTCATCACTTGAATGCGAGCCGCACGAAAAGCGTTTCCGCCTTTCATGATTAAATTTGGTCTCAAACCTCATTCATCGACGGTTCATCGGCCGGGAACCGTTCATCATGAACGGTTGCGCCGGCTCCACCTGCGTCACAGCGCTGCGGCATGCTGGCGACGGCACCGTGGCACACGCTATACTGCCGCGTGACTTCACACCCGCCGTCCTTCGTCGATGCCGCCCCGGCAAGGCTGCCCGCGCGCTTCGCTGACTGGTTCGCCACCCGCGGTTGGCAGCCGCGCCCGCATCAGCTGCAGCTGCTCGCCGCCGCGCAGGCCGACGAGGACGCGCTGTTGATCGCCCCCACCGGCGCCGGCAAGACGCTGGCCGGCTTCCTGCCGAGCCTCGTCGAGCTGTCCGACCCCTCGCGCCAGGGCAATCGCCCGGGCAGGCGGCTGCACACGCTCTACATCTCGCCGCTGAAGGCGCTGGCCGTCGACGTCGAGCGCAACCTGCGCGTCCCCGCCGCCGATCTCGCGCTGGGCCTCTCCATCGAGACGCGCACCGGCGACACCTCTGTGGCGAAGCGCAAGCGCCAGCGCGCGGCCCCGCCCGACATCCTGCTGACCACGCCCGAGCAGCTCGCCCTGCTGCTGGCCTCGCCCGACAGCCACACGCTGTTCGCCGACCTGCGCCGCGTCATCTTCGACGAGCTCCACGCCATCACCGCCAGCAAGCGCGGCGACCTGCTGTCGCTGGACCTGGCGCGGCTGCGTACGATCGCGCCGGCGATGCGCACCACCGGGCTCTCGGCCACGGTGCGCGATCCCGCCGAGCTGCAGCGATGGCTGGTGGGGCAGGGGACGCGCGGCGTGCCGGGGATCGCCCCTCCCCCTCGCGGGGAGGGGCGAGGGGTGGGGATCGTGCCGAGCGTTCCGGCTGGGCGCAAGCCTCGACGTGTCGTCCATCCTGCAGCGGGGAAGCACGTCGGGACCCCCACCCCTGACTCCTCCCCACAAGGAGGAGGGGAAAGCCGCCCCCATCTCGCCCGCCTCATCGTCGCCCCGGCCGGCGCGGCGGCGAACCTCTCCATCCTCGACACCGAACAGCGCATGCCCTGGTCGGGCCATTCCGCCCGCCACGCGCTGGCCGAGGTCTACGCCATGGTCAGGCAGGCGGGCATGACGCTAATCTTCGTCAACACCCGCTCCCAGGCCGAATTCATCTTCCAGGCCTTGTGGCGCATCAACGAGGACACGCTGCCGATCGCGCTGCACCACGGCTCGCTCGACGCCGGACAGCGCCGCAAGGTCGAGGAGGCCATGGCCGTCGGCCGGCTCAAGGCGGTGGTCTGCACCTCCACGCTCGACCTCGGCATCGACTGGGGCGACGTCGACCTCGTCGTCAACATCGGCGCGCCCAAGGGGTCCTCGCGCCTGATGCAGCGCATCGGCCGCGCCAACCACAGGCTCGACGAGCCCTCCGTCGCCGTGCTGGTGCCGTCGAACCGCTTCGAGGTGCTGGAGTGCCGCGCCGCCGTGGAGGCGGCGGAGATCGGCGCGCAGGACACCGCCGTGGCGCGCGCCGGCGCTCTCGACGTGCTGTGCCAGCACATCCTCGGCATGGCTTGCGCCGGACCCTTTGCGGCGGAGGATCTCTACCGCGAGATCACCTCCGCCGAGCCCTACGCCGACGTCACGCGCGACACGTTCGAGCGCGCCCTGCGCTTCGTCGCCCACGGCGGCTACGCGCTCGCCGGCTACGAGCGCTTCGCCAAGATCAAGGAGACCGTCGACGCCGACGGAGAGGTGCGCTGGCGCATCGCCAACGGCCGCGTCGCCCAGACCTACAGGATGAACGTCGGCACCATCGTCGAGGCGTCCTCTCTGAAGGTGCGACTCGTCCACGGCAAAGGTGCGGCCGGAGGGAAAGGCACGGGGGAGCCCGGCAGCGAGGTCTACACCGGGCCGCTGCGGCGCGGCGGCCGCGTGCTCGGCGAGCTCGAGGAGGGTTTCCTCGAGAGCCTGGTGCCGGGCGACACCTTCCTCTTCGGCGGCGAGATCCTCGCGCTGCAGGGCATCGTCGAGAACGAGGCCCTGGTCACCCGATCGCGCTCCGACACGCCCAGGGTGCCGAGCTACGCCGGCGGCAAATTTCCGCTCTCGACCTATCTCGCCGCCGGCGTGCGGCGGCTGCTCGCCGAGCCCGACCATTGGGGCAGCATGCCGATGCAGGTGACCGAATGGTTGGAGCTGCAACGGGAGCGCTCGGCCCTGCCCGCGCCCGACACGCTGCTGGTCGAGACCTTCCCTCGGGGCGGCCGCTTCTTCCTGGTGTGCTACCCCTTCGAGGGGCGGCTCGCGCACCAGACGCTCGGCATGCTGCTGACGCGCCGGATGGAGCGGGCCTACCTCAAGCCGCTCGGTTTCGTCGCCAACGACTACGCCATGGCGGTCTGGCTCAAGACCGACATCGGCCTGCGCGCGACCCAAGGCCTCGTCTCGATCGACGAGCTCTTCTCCGAGGACATGCTGGGCGACGATCTCGAGGAATGGCTGCAGGAGAGCGCGCTGATGAAGCGCACCTTCCGCCAGAACGCCATCGTCTCCGGCCTGATCGAGCGCAACCAGTTCGGCCAGGAGAAGACCGGGCGCCAGATGACGATCTCGACCGATCTCATCTACGACGTCCTGCGCCGGCACGAGCCCGAGCACATCCTCCTCCAGGCCGCCCGCCTCGATGCCTCCACCGGCCTGCTCGACCTCGTGCGTCTCGCCGCGATGCTGCAGCGCGTGCGCGGCCGCGTGCTGCACAAGGCGCTCGACAAGATTTCCCCGCTCGCCGTCCCCATCATGCTCGAGGCCGGCAAGGAGAAGGTGATGGGCGACGCCCGCGAGGACATCCTCGCCGAGGCCGAAGCCGAGCTGATCCGAGATGCGATGGGGGACGCGCGGGGACGATAGCGGTCCTCGTCCATCTCGATGGGCGCGTCCCGCGAACCCGTCTCCCGGCAGATTGGATCAATTCTGGCTTCGGGATTGCTACGGCACTGCTCCGCGGCGTCCGAGCTGAAAAGGGTTGATGATGGAGTCTATGCCGAAGTTCCTCAGCGGAATCTTCATGTTCACGGGCAGCGGGCTCGAGACGGCGGCCTTGCTGGGCGAAGGCCTGAAGTACACCGTTCCGTCCGACAAGCGGTCGCAGCTCGTGTACCTGCGTGCCGGCAATTCCTCCGATCAATTGATCTGCCTGACCCTGGTGCGCGACGGCAAGCCGATGCGGCTCTTCCCGATCGGCGCGAAGGCCGCGGAACACGTGCCGCTGACCGTGGTGGAGGACCTGGAGCCCGACACGGCGATCGAGGTCCACGTCGCCGCGCCGAGCGGCGCGTCCGGGCATGTCGTCCTGGATCTCGGCCTCATCGAAGTCTGACCGCATACAGGGACGCTCACATGGCCAAACAGAAGCTCGTCGTCATCGGAAACGGCATGGCCGGCGCGCGCGCTGTCGAGGAGGTGCTGAAGCGCGGCGGCCGCGATCTCTTCGACATCGTGATGTTCGGTGACGAGCCCTACGGCAATTACAACCGCATCCTGCTGTCCAACATCCTCAACGGGACCCAGACGCCCGAAGAGATCACCATGAACACGCTGGCCTGGTACGGCGAGAACGGCATCACGCTTCATGCCGGGCATCGCGTCGACAAGGTCGATTGTGCCGCGAAACGGATCGTTTCCGAGGGCGGCGTCCGCGAGCACTACGACAAGCTGCTGATCGCGACGGGCAGCCGGGCCTTCATCCCGCCGATGAAGGGCGTGCGTACCGCCGACGGCAAGCTGAAGCCGGGCGTCTTCGGCTACCGCAGCCTGGACGATTGCGCCGGCATCGTCGACTACGCCCGGACGAGCAAGGTCGCGGTCACGATCGGCGGCGGCCTGCTCGGGCTCGAGGCGGCGCGAAGCATGATGGTGCTCGGCTGCGAGTCCCACGTCGTGCACCTCGCCGGGCACCTCATGGAAATGCAGCTCGATGTGACCGGCGGCGAGATCCTCCGCGACGCGATTCAAGGCATGAACATCGCGGTCCATACCAGCAAGATGACGACCGAGGTGCTCGGCGACGAGAAGACCACCGGCCTGCGCTTCAAGGACGGGACGGAACTCGCCTGCGACCTCGTGATCGTCGCGGCCGGCATCCGGCCGAACTCGGAGATCGCGACGCGCTCGGGCCTGACGGTCGAGCGCGCCATCGTCGTCAACGACCACATGCAGTCGGTCGACGACATGAGTGTCTACGTCGTCGGCGAGTGTGCCCAGCATCGCGGCAAGCTCTACGGGCTCGTCGCGCCCCTCTGGGAGCAGGCGAAGGTGTTCGCCGACCACATCACCCACAAGGACCAGAGCGCGGCCTACCACGGCACCAAGCTCGCGACGAAGCTGAAGGTCACCGGCGTCGACCTCGCCTCGATGGGCATCACCGAGCCTGCGCACGCGGACGACGAGGTCGTGCAGTTCAAGGAGGCCAAGCGCGGCACCTACAAGAAGCTGATCGTCCGCAACGGCCGGCTCGTCGGCGGCATCCTCATGGGCGACCTCTCCAAGGCCGCGTTCCTCATGCAGGCGTTCGAGCGCGACGCGCCGCTGCCCGAGGAGCGGCTCGAGCTGCTGTTCGACATCGGCACGCCGAGCGCTAAGGTGACGTTCGACGAGATGCCGGCCGAGATGCAGGTCTGCAATTGCAACGGCATCACGAAGGCGACGATCGCCGCCGCCGTCGAGGACGGGAAGCGGACGCCGAAGGCGGTCATGGACGCCACCCGCGCCGGCATGGGATGCGGCGCCTGCAAGGGCCAGATCGACGAACTGGTCGCGTGGCTCTGCGGCGGCGAGGTCGAGGAGGACCCTTCGATCCACTACTACGTGCCCACGATCGCGCTCCGCAAACCCGAGCTCTCGAAGGAGATCGTCGCCCACGGGATCAAGTCGGTCTCGGCCTTCTGGCGGCATTTCGGGGGCGAGGACGCGTCGTGGAAGCCGGCGGTCGCGTCGCTGCTCATCACCATCTGGAAGGGCGAGTACGACGACGAGCGGGACGCGCGCTTCATCAACGACCGCGTCCACGCCAACATCCAGAAGGACGGCACCTTCTCGGTCGTGCCGGAGATGGCCGGCGGCGTGTGTTCGCCCGAGGAGCTCATCCGCATCGGCGAAGTCGCGAAGAAATGGAAGGTGCCGCTCGTCAAGCTGACCGGCGGCCAGCGCATCGACCTCGTCGGCCTGAAGAAGGAGGACCTGCCGGGCATCTGGGCCGACCTCGGCTTCAAGGCCGGCTATGCCTGGGGCAAGAGCTACCGGACCTGCAAGAGCTGCATCGGCATCGACTATTGCCGTTTCGGCCTCGGCGACAGCATGGGCTTCGCGAACCGGATCGAGAGGCGCTACCGCGGCATCGACGCGCCGGCCAAGCTGAAGCTGGCGACAGCGGGCTGCCCGCGCAACTGCTCCGAGGCCTACGTCAAGGACGTCGGCTACGTCGCGATCGGCGGCGGCAAGTGGGAGATCTACATCGGCGGCGCCGCCGGCGCGCATATCCGCAAGGGCGACCTGCTCCATACGGCCGATTCGGAAGCGGAGGCGATGATGGTCGGCGAACGCTTCATGCAGTTCTACCGCGAGAATGCGAAATGGAAGGAGCGCACCTACACGTTCGTTCCGAGGGTCGGGCTGGAGCGCCTCAAGGCGGTGATCGTCGACGACGCGGAAGGCATATGCGGCCGGCTCGATACGGCCATGCAGCAGTCGATCGACGCCTGCGTCGATCCCTGGCTGGAGGCGACCGCGCCGAAGACGCCCAATCAGTTCACCTCCGTCGTTCCGGTCAAGGAGGAAGCATGACGGACGAGATCCTGGTCGCCAACGTTGAGCAGGTCCCTTTCGGCGAGGGACGCATGTTCAGCCTCGGCGCCGACAAGATTGCGGTGTTCCGCACGCGCGAGGGCAATGTCCATGCGACGCAGCCCTTCTGCCCGCACCTGGGCGGACCACTCGCCGACGGCCTCATGAGCGCGACGGCGGTGGTGTGTCCCCTCCACGATCGCACCTTCGACCTCGCGACGGGCTGCGGCCTCACGCACGAGCATATGGCCATCAAGGTGTTCAAGTCGCGGGTCGACGCGGATGGAAACGTCTGGGTCGAGCCCGACACCGTTCCGGCGCGCCAGCCGATCTACGTCGGCGCCAAAGCCCACCTCCATGCTGCGTCCGAAAGCATGGAGGCCATCAGCTCCGCCTAGGGAACGGTCGACGGGGCTGGCGCATCCTCTCCCTGGAGCGACGGCACGATGTTTCCGACAGACGATCGCGAGCAGCGCCACGAAACGGACGCCGAACGAAACCGGCGCCGCGCCGCAGCGGGTCTCGACCGGCGAGGCTTGAAGCAGGTCGCCTGCGCCATGCTCATTCTTTTCGGCGGCATGGCGCTGGTCGTCGCCGCCGAAGTCGCGGGCGTCGAGCGGCGGCTGACGACAGCGACCGTGGTCGGGCTGCGGGACCGCTGGTACCAGAAGGGCGCCCACGAGTGTGTCACCGAGCTTTTCACGGGCTACGGCACCGCGCACATCTTCACCCGCACCCTGTGCTCGCAAGCGACGTGGCACATCGGCGACAAAGCCGAGGTCGTGGCGCGTCAATCACGACTGACGGGGACGATCATCGTCAGCACCCGCCACACGATCTTCGAAGGCGCCTACAGCGTCCTGCCGGAAAGCTGACGCCGCGGCGCGAGAGCGATGCCGCTAATCCTCGTCCTCGACGCCGAGCTCGAGCCAGCACTCGTTCAGGATGGCCGAACGACGGGCCTTGTTCGCCTCGTCCATGGCGGCGATCCGGTCGGCGGCGGCCGTGAGCTCGTCGGCCGACTCCAGCTCATCGAACAGGAAGTCGCCCAGGGACGCGATCTCGCTGCGGCATGCCGAACCGATCGGATCGGCGATGATGGCGTCGAGGATCTCCTCGTCGACGTCGGCGTCGTCGGGGTCGGATGCGGTGACGACGTGCTCGGCCCGGCTGTCCGGTGCGGGTCGCTCGATCAGGGCTCGAAGCAAGGCATCGATGGCCTGTTCGATCTTCGCCGTCTTGGGTGCTGATGTGTCGATCATCCGGCAGCGTTGGCAGGAAGGCGCGGCGGGGTCCAGCCTGGTGACGAGCCGACGACCGTATGCCGCTCGGGATCGCCGGGTTCCTGCGCCCGTGCTCCGGGCCGTTGACTACACATCCGAGCGTGGCGAGAGGTAGCGTTCGCGGGAGGATGACGCATGATGCAGGCGACCGATGCGGATGAAGCCTCTTGCCTCACGCGCCGCCTCACGCTGGCGATGCTGGCGAGCCTGCCGGCGCTGCCGGCCGTCGCCGCCTCGGAGGATTGCGCCGGCTTCCTGCAGTCGCTGTGGCCGGAGGCGCAGGCGCAGGGCGTGCGCCGCGAGACCTTCGATGCCGTCGTCGCCGGACTGACGCCGGACGGCGGCCTGCCGCGCTCCTCGGGCGGCCAGCCGGAGTTCGACAAGCCGCTGCAGACCTATGTCCGCGAGGCGGTCTCGACCGGGCGCGTGGCGCAGGGGCGCCAACTCGCCGCGACCCAGGCGACGGCGCTGGCGGCGGCCGAGGCGAAGTACGGCGTGCCGGGCGAGATCGCGCTGGCGGCCTGGGGTATGGAAAGCGACTTCGGCCGCACGCGCGGCTCGCGCGACATCCTGCGCACGCTCGCCACCCTGGCGTGGACGCGGGCCGACCGCCCCGTGTTCCGCGACGAGTTCGTCGCCGCGCTGGTTATCCTCGACCGCGGCGCCGTCCCGCGGCAAAGGCTCGTCGGCTCATGGGCGGGTGCGATGGGCGACCCGCAGTTCCTGCCTTCGGCCTACCTCAAATACGCGGCGAGCGCGGCGGGCGGCGCCGCACCCGACATCTGGGACAACCCGGCCGACATCGTGACATCCGTGGCGAGCTTTCTCCGCGCCGAGGGCTGGGCGCCGGGGCAGCCGTGGATCGAGGAGGTGGTCGTTCCGCAGGGCTATGGCTTCCCCACCCTGCACGCGAGCGCCGCGGATTGGGCTGCGCAGGGGCTGCGCCGGCCGGACGGCCGCGCGCCGGCCGGCGAGGGCGACGCCGCGCTGTTCCTGCCGTCGGGCGCGAGCGGCCCGGCGTTCCTGCTGTTTCCCAACTACTTCGTCATCAAGCAGTACAACAACTCGGACAGCTACGCCCTCTCGCTCGGCGCGCTGGCGCAGCGTATCGCCGGCGGGGCGCCGCTGGCGACACCCTGGCCGGGCAAGCCCGTGAATCTCCCGCGCAAGGACAAGGCCTTCATCCAGGCCAGGCTGACCGAGAAGGGCCTCTACACCGGCCCGCAGGACGGCAAGTTCGGCCCCAAGGCCCGCGACGCCATCCACGCCTACCAGCTTCAGGCCGGCCTGGCCCCCGCCGACGGCTTCGCCACGCCGGCGCTGCTGGCGAGCCTGCGGGCGGGGCGATAGGAGCATTTGCCCGGCCTCGTCCCCGCTAACCCGCGAGTTCGCCGGCGCGCCGCCGGGCCGCCTCGACGGCGCGCGTCATCAGCTCGGGCAGGCCTTGCGGGCCGCGCAGCACGTCGAGTGCGGCGGCGGTGGTGCCCCCGGGCGAGGTGACCGATTCGCGCAGCGCCGCAGGCGGCCGCGGGTCGGCCTGCAGCATCGCGCCGGCCCCCTCCACGGTGGTGCGGGCCAGGCGCAGCGCCACCTGGGCCGGCAGCC
This sequence comes from Vulcanimicrobiota bacterium, assembly GCA_964657815.1. GTDB lineage: Bacteria > Pseudomonadota > Alphaproteobacteria > Rhizobiales > Beijerinckiaceae > RH-AL1. The sequence continues at coordinate 9,039 of CAZZWW010000060.1, forward strand.
CGGCCGTCTCGCCGGCGGCGGCCAGCGCCTCGACCATCAGGAACACGTAGGCCGGGCCGGACCCGCTGAGTGCGGTGACGGCGTCGATCAGGCTCTCGTCGACCCATTCCACCAGCCCGACACTCGCCATGAGGCGGGTCGCGAGCTCTCGCTGCGGCGGCGTCAGCCCGGCCTCCGCGGCGAGGCCGGAAGCGCCACGGCCCACGGCCGCCGGCAGGTTCGGCATGGCGCGCACGATCGCGCCGGCGTGGGGCAGCCCGGCGCGCAGGTTCGCCAGCGTCTTGCCGGCGAGGATCGAGACGACCAGCGTCTCCGGACGGGCGAGGAGATCGAAGGCGCCGGGGGCGGCGGCGAAGGTCTGCGGCTTCACCGCCAGCACCAGCGCCTCGGGCGCGGCGGTCGGTGTCTCCAGCGAGACGCCGCGCTCGCGGCAGAAGCTCGCGGTCGCGTCATCGATGTGCGGGTCGACCACGTGCACCGCGGCGGCGGGCAGACCGCCGGCGAGCCAGCCGCGCAACAGCGCCCCGCCCATGCGGCCGCAGCCGGCCAGCACCAACGAGGCGGGCCAGCCCTCGGACATCAGGCCTCGCCGTGGGTCTCGATCATGGCGGTCTCGAGCGCTTCCTTGCCGGTCTTGCCGGCCCAGACCACGAACTGGAACGCCTGGTAGTAGCGCTCGCAGGCCATCACCGCCGCGGCGAGCACGCTCTCGCACTGGCGGCCGTTGAGCTCGGCATTGCCGGCGAGCAGCAGCGCGTGGCGGAACATGATCACCCCGTCGACCGGCCAGATGTCGAAATGGCCGATCCACATCTGCTCGTTGATGAGTGCGACGAGGCCGAGCATGTCGGGCCGGCGCGCCGCCGGCACCTTGAGGTCGAAGGCGCAGCCGACGTGCAGCGCCTCCATCTCGGGCAGCCAGGTGAAGGCCACGGAATAGTCCGCCCAGCCCCCGGCGACGGAGATCGAGATCTCGTCGTCGTCGTCGCGATCGAACGACCACTCGTTGACGGCGGCGAGGCGCTCGATGACGTCGACCGGGTTTTCGGACCGGGTGATCGTGGCTTCGACGGGGGACAGCGACATTCTGGGCCTTCATGCGGGCGGAGCGCGACCGAGGTCGCGTGTCGCCGAAAATGGGAACGCGGGCACACCGGGCCGTCCTGGCGATGCGCGCCGGTTCCTGATCGGCAGCGCGCCACGCCTTGAATCACCGCCGCGCCGTCCGATCAACCGGCGCACACCGCAGCGATCCGCAACGGCACGCTCCCGTATTCGCGCGACTCCGTCCATGGCCTGGGGCGGCATGTCCACAAAAGAAGCGCGTTAAGCTTGATCGGAGGGCCGTCGGTGAAGCGTTAGATCGGCAGCGTCCGAGCCCGTCACCCTGGACGCAGCGACGCGGCTACGGCATTCAGACATCTCTGCCACCTTGCTCGCCAGAGAGCGCAGTGGGGCTCCGGCCGGCGCGCGCCGGACCGACGGGCTACCCGCCGAACCTGCGCTTCATGGCCGATACGCTGATCGACCAGACGTAATAGCCCTTGCTGCCGATGACCGTCTCGATGTCTGCGACCGGCGCGTTGATCCAAGGCTTCTCGTTCGCCAGGTCGATCGAGCCCAGAGCCACCCAGGGCGCCCCGTCGGCGGGGAGGTTGGCGCCGCTCGCATCGCTGGTCAGCGCCACCGAGTGGTTTGCCCTGTCACTCGGCTTGAAACGATAGACCAGCATGCCCGTGCTCCCGTTCGCCTGGCCGGGATGCATCTGCCATGCCGTAGCTCGGCCGAAAGCGCTGTGCCAAATAGCCGTGTTTCGGCTAGAGCAGGGCCAGGAGGAGACGGATCGATGCCCTGGACCCGCGAACAGATGGCCGCCCGCGCCGCCAAGGAGCTGCGCGACGGCTATTACGTCAACCTCGGCATCGGCATCCCGACGCTGGTGTCGAACTACATCCCCGACGGCATGCACGTGCAGCTCCAGAGCGAGAACGGCATGCTCGGCATGGGACCGTTCCCCTACGAGGGCGAGGAGGACCCCGACCTCATCAACGCCGGCAAGCAGACCGT
>CAZZWW010000061.1:0-7242 GCA_964657815.1 Vulcanimicrobiota bacterium
TTCGGCTCGAGGCCGAAGCGGCGTACGTGCCAGGCCGACATCCGCGCCATCTCGGCGATCTCGGCGGCGCTCGGGTCGTGGCGCACCTGGGTGTCGGTGATGAAGAGCGGCCCCTTGGTGGTGATGAGCATGCTCATCGCCGAGAAGCCGGTCAGGCCGGGCGTCAGACCAAGGATCTCGCGAATCGAGCGCAGCCGCTTGTGATAGCCACCGATGATGCCGCAGATCATCGCGTCGGCGTCGCCGCGCTTCACCGCGATGGCGGCGATGATGGTCGCGTTGGTGCGCACCAGCAGGCGCGCCGAGGCCGGCGTGATGCCCTGGCGCCCGGCCGCCTCGACGTAGGTCGCGACGTAGTCGCGGTAGCGCGGGTCGTCGTCGGGATCGACGACGAGGAAGTCGTGCCCGGGACGGATCGTCAAGCCGTGGCGCGTGAGCCGTGATTGGATCACGTCGGGGCGGCCGATCACCGTGCATTCCGCGATGCCCTCCTCGCGGATCGTCTGGATTGCCGAGAGCACGCGCTCGTCCTCGCCGTCGGCGTAGATCACCCGCTTGGGCTCTTTGCGCGCGGCCTCCATCAGCGGCTTCATGATGAAGCCCGAGCGGAACACGAAGCGCGAGAGCCGGTCCTGGTAGGCCTGGAAGTCCTCGATCGGCTTGCGCGCGACTCCCGACTCCATCGCCGCGCGTGCGACAGCCGGGGCGATCCGCAGGATCAGGCGCGGATCGAAGGGCGACGGGATCAGGTTGTCCTTGCCATAGAGCCGCGTCTCGCCGCCGTAGGCGCGGGCGACGGCGTCCGAGGGCGGCTCCTGCGCCAGCTTGGCGATGGCGTGCACGGCGGCGAGTTTCATCGCCTCGTTGATCGCCGAGGCCGAGACATCGAGAGCGCCGCGGAAGATGTAGGGGAAGCACAGGACGTTGTTGACCTGGTTGGGGTAGTCCGAACGTCCCGTGCAGATCATCGCGTCGGGTCGGGCGGCCAGCGCCTCCGCGGGTTCGATCTCGGGGTTGGGGTTGGCCAGCGCCATGATCAGCGGCTTTGCCGCCATCTCCGCCAGCATCTCCTTCTTGAGCACGCCGCCCGCGGAGAGGCCGAGGAAGATGTCGGCGCCGCCGATCACCTCCGCCAGCGTCCGGGCCGGCGTCTCCCGAGCGTAGATCGCCTTGCGGTCGTCCATCAGCGCGGTGCGGCCCTGATAGACCACGCCCTCGATGTCGGTGACGGTGATGTTCTCGTGGCGCGCTCCGAGCGTCACCAGGAGATCGAGGCAGGCCAATGCCGCGGCTCCGGCCCCCGAGGCGACGATCTTCGCCGTCTCGATCGTCTTGCCGGCGAAGGCCAGCGCGTTGGTGACGGCGGCCGAGACGATGATCGCGGTGCCGTGCTGGTCGTCGTGGAACACCGGGATGTTCATGCGCCCGCGCAGCACGCGCTCGACCTCGAAGCACTCCGGGGCCTTGATGTCCTCGAGGTTGATTCCGCCGAAGGTCGGCTCCAGAGCCGCGACGATCTCGATCAGCTTCTGCGGATCGTTGCAGTCGACCTCGATGTCGAAGACGTCGATGCCGGCGAATTTCTTGAAGAGGACCGCCTTGCCTTCCATCACCGGCTTGGAGGCGAGCGGGCCGATATTGCCGAGGCCCAGCACGGCGGTGCCGTTGGAGAGCACGGCGACGAGATTCTGGCGGATGGTGAGGCTGTCGGCCTCGGCGGGGTCGGCGGCGATGGCGAGGCAGGCGGCGGCGACGCCGGGCGAATAGGCGAGCGCGAGGTCGCGCTGGGTGGCGAGCGGCTTGGTCGGCTGGATCTCGAACTTTCCGGGGCGTGGCACGCGGTGGTAGGCAAGCGCGGCCGACGCGAGGTCGGAGGTGATCGGATCGGGCATAAGGCGCCTTGGACGTTTAGCGGAGGGCGTGACTTAGGCTGGACCTGCGCCACCGTCCATGCCGCCAGCCGAACGAAGGCCCGCTAGAACAGCCGTGCTCCGTCAGGGACATGCCGATCGGGCGCGAACAGCACGACGTGGCCTTCGGTATCGGCGAAGCCGAGAACCAGCACCTCTGACAGGAACTTGCCGATCTGGCGCGGCGGGAAGTTCACCACTGCCGCGACCTTGCGGCCGACCAGTCCGTCCGGCGTGTAGTGCTCCGTGATCTGCGCGCTCGAGCGGCGGGTGCCGATGCCTGGGCCGAAGTCGATCGTGAGCTTCAGCGCTGGCTTGCGCGCTTCGGGGTACGGTTCGGCGTCGATCACCGTGCCGGCGCGGATGTCGACCGCGAGAAAGTCGTCGAAGGTGATCGGGGCGGCCGGCGGGGCCGAGGGATCGGAGAGCTTGTGCATCAGGGCTCCCGGTCGGGATCGACGGTGGTGCGGAAGGATTCGACGTCGGCGGCGAGGGACAGCGTCAGACGATGCGCCGCTTCCAATGTCGGCCCGACGCGCCCCGCGTCGAAGCCGCCGTAGTTCCGCATCGCCCGGTTGCGGAAGCGGCGCGTCTCGTCAAGGTCGGCGGCAACCTGGGGCGACAGCACGGCCGGCCTGGGGTGGGACTTGCCGTTCGCCTTGGCGAGCCGCTCGATCAGCTTCTTGTTCCAGTCTTCGCCGGTCGGCGCGGCCTCGCCGAGGATCCGAAGGATCCGCAGCATGGCCGCCTTGGCTGAGGTATGGCCGGCCTGGAGCGCGTGCATCAGGGCCATGCCGTCGCGGTAGCCCTCGATGCCCGGCGCCTCGTAGCGGCCGCTCGCATGAGGCGACGGCGCGTTGGAAAAATGCAGCGCCGCGTCCGCGACATCGTCGGCGACGTCGAGCCAGCGCGCGTCGCTCACGGGATCGGCCGCCCGTCTCGGCGCACGCGCAGCATCAGGCGATCGGAGGCTTCGCAGGCAAGGTGGACGTCGGGGCGAATGCCATGGCGTTCGCAGGCCGCCTCGGCCGCCTCACGGGCGGCACGCTGCCGATCTTCGGGCCCGTCGACGAGGAGGTCGAGATCGCTCGTCGTCACCACGTCGCCGCGCGCGAACGAGCCGAAGACGACGAAGCGCACGTCCTCGTTCTGCGCGTAACCGCCGAGGTCCGTCAGAACCGCCGCGGCGGCGGCTTCGAGACGCGCGATCTCGCGAGCCCGACGCTCGGCGATCGTCACGACCGACATCGCCCCTCCTCTTGGATCGCGCGCCTACTCGGCGGCGGCGCTCGCCGTCGAGCCGGCGCCGAAACGCTTCTCGATGTACTGCTCGACCAACACCTTGAAGTCGGCGGCGATGTTGGCGCCGCGCAGCGTCATCGCCTTCTTGCCATCGATGAAGATCGGGGCGGCCGGCGTCTCGCCGGTTCCCGGCAGCGAGATGCCGATGTCGGCGTGTTTGGACTCGCCCGGACCGTTGACGATGCAGCCCATCACGGCGACGTTGAGCATCTCGACGCCGGGATAGCGCGTCTTCCACTCCGGCATCGAGCGCACGATGTCGTCCTGGATGTCGCGCGCCAGTTCCTGGAACACGGTGGACGTGGTGCGCCCGCAGCCGGGGCACGCCGCCACCTGCGGCACGAAGGTGCGGAAGCCCATGGTCTGCAGGATCTCCTGCGCGACCTTGACCTCGGTCGTGCGGTCGCCACCCGGCTCGGGCGTCAGCGACACGCGGATGGTGTCGCCGATGCCGCCCTGGAGAAGGATGCCGAGGGCCGCGGACGAGGCGACGATGCCCTTCGAGCCCATGCCGGCCTCGGTCAGGCCGAGGTGGAGCGCATAGTCGCAGCGCGACGCCAGCATCTTGTAGACGGCGATGAGCTGCTGCACCGCCGAAACCTTGGCGGACAGGATGATTCGGTTCTTGGCCAGGCCGAGCTCCTCGGCGCGCTGCGCCGAGAGGAGTGCCGACTGCAGCATCGCCTCGCGCGTGACCGCGCCCATGTCCTTGGGGCTCGCCTGCTTGGCGTTCTCGTCCATGAGGTGGGTCAGCAGCTCCTGGTCGAGCGAGCCCCAGTTGGCGCCGATGCGGACCGTCTTGCCGTACTGGATCGCCTTCTCGACGATGGTCGAGAACTGCGTGTCGCGTTTGTCCTTGAACCCGACGTTGCCGGGGTTGATGCGGTACTTGTCGAGCGCCTCGGCGCAGGCCGGATGATCGGTCAGCAACTTGTGGCCGATATAGTGGAAGTCGCCGATCAGCGGCACGTGACAGCCGATCTTGGCGAGCCGCTCCTTGATCTTCGGAACGGCGGCTGCCGCCTCGTCGCGGTCGACGGTGATGCGCACCATCTCGGAGCCGGCGCGGGCGAGATTGGCGACCTGACGCACGGTGCCGTCGATATCGGCGGTGTCGGTGTTTGTCATGGATTGCACGACGATCGGGGCACCGCCGCCGACCGTCACCGCGCCCTCGCCCTGCCCCACGACCACGCCGACCGTGCGATGGCGCGCGAACGGTGCCGCGCCGAACTCGTCGGGCTGTTCGCCAGGCGGAACGGTATCCCCCGATGCGGCCGTCGGCTCGCGCCCGACCAACTCGCTGATAAAGGAAGAAACGGTCATGGGACCCCGGGTCTCGGCGCTCTCGCCACTTTGCGCTCGGCATATCGCATATGGGCGCGCGACGGAAGGCGCGCGAGATCGAGGCAGGGTAGAAGTGGCATGCCCGACCGTCCCGTCGTCATGCCTCGTGCGACGAAGGCGTGTGGCCGCCTCGGCGAGATCATGGGATAAACGAACCCTGACTGATTCATTCACGGCAGGTTAACGCGCCTTGATCGAAGGCTAGGGCACGAAAGTCGAACCTCGACTTACCAGAGGGGGTGAGCTTGGAGGACACGATGACAATGGTGCTCGACGACCCGCGACAACAGACGGCCGACACCACGCACATCATCATCGCCGACGATCATCCTCTCGTGCGCGGCGCGCTGCGGCAGGCGCTGACCTCGTCGCTCGGCGTGACGCAGATCCGCGAGGCCGGGGATCTGGCCTCGCTCAGCAAGGCCCTGGCGGCGGACGAGCCGGTCGACCTCGTCCTGCTCGACCTCGCCATGCCAGGGGTCAGCGGCTTCTCCGGGTTGCTGTACCTGCGCTCGCAGCATCCCGAGATTCCCGTCGTGGTGGTCTCCGCCTCGGAGGATCGCGCGGTGATGCGGCGTTGCATCGAGGTCGGCGCGGCCGGCTTCATTCCCAAGAGCACCGACATGAGCGAGATGCGGCAGGCGATCCGCATGGTGCTCGATGGCGAGATCTGGACACCAGCCGATCTCGAAACGGTGCTGCCGCCCGATGCCGTCGTCGCCGACATGATGCGCCGCCTGGCCTCCCTGACACCGCAGCAATTGCGCGTGCTGATGATGCTGACGCAGGGCCTGCTCAACAAGCAGATCGCCTTCGAGCTCAAGGTCAGCGAGGCGACGGTCAAGGCGCATGTTTCCGCGATCCTTCAAAAGCTCGGCGTCGACAGCCGCACTCAGGCGGTGATCGCCGTGTCGAAGATCGATCAAGGCCAGTTCAAGAAGGATGCGGCGGCGAGCTGACCCTTTCGCCTCCATCCCCCAATTTTGCCGCCGGTGGACGCTATACCGGCGGCTTACGAGACCCCCGTCGCCCTCGGCGCCGGGACCAGACCAGGATCACGGCCTTGAGCGAGCGTCAGTCCGAACCGCCGCCCTACTGGACGCAGAGCGCGCCGGCGGCGCGTTGGCAGGAGCAGAACGCCACGACGTTGCGCCGCTTCATAGGCGGCTCGCCCCTGGCTGTGCTCGTCAAGCTGGTCCTCGTGTCCCTGGTTGTGGGCGCGCTGCTGATGTGGCTCCACATCACGCCGGCCGACGTCTTCGCCGAGTTGTCGGCGCTGGTCGAGCGACTCTACAGCCTCGGTTTCCGCTCCCTGCAAGATTTCGGCACCTACATCGTGGCCGGCGCCGTGATCGTCGTGCCGGTCTGGCTCGTCATCCGTCTGCTCAGCTTCCGCGGTCGCTGACCCAGGAACGGCGAACGCCGAATCGATCCTTTGGGGCAAGCTCGCCCACGCCTACGCGAGCCTCGGGCAAGGTGGCGATCGGCCTCGCCTGCAAGGGGTCGTGCGCCCGAGCCGGAGGTGATCCCCCCGGGATCTCGCCGGGTCTTCGGTGAACCTTCGCACCGGTGGACCGATTCGGCGCGGATCGAGGTCGTGGGAGCGGGTTCGCTGTGCAGAGTGCGCGCCGAGCCGTCGACTCACATTGCACAGGGTTGAGGTCGCGTATATTCACGGGACGGATGCTGCAGTTGAAGGGCACACTGATGATACGAAAGGTCTTACTCGGAGCGGGCGCGGCGGCCCTGCTCGCCGGCACGTCGGCGCCGGCCGCGGCGCAGGTCGGCGATTTCTTCTGCTCGAGCTTCTCGGTGTTCTGCCCCGATCCGCCGCCGCCCCCTCCGCCGCCGCCGCCCATGGCCGAGGCGCCGCCGGAGCCGGTGAAGCATCGCGTCAAGAAGCACAAGGTGGTCAAGAAGGCGAAGAAGGAAGCCGCCGAGCCGGCCGCCGCGCCGCAGTAAAGGCAAGAGAAAGGGCCGGCCGGCACATCGCCGCCGGCCCTTTTCGTTTCAACGGCCCATGACGATCAGGCGATGATGTCGTTGCCACTGAACCATTGCGCGATCTCGCCTTGTGCCGTATCGACCGCGTCCGAGCCATGCGCCGAGTTCTCCCCGACGGAAAGCGCGTGCTCTTTCCGGATCGTTCCGGGCTCGGCCTTGGCCGGATCGGTCGCCCCGAGCACGTCGCGATAGGCCTTGATGGCGTTCTCGCCTTCCAGCACCTGCACCACGACCGGGCCGGCCGTCATCGTCTCGACCAGCTCGCCGAAGAACGGGCGTGCCTTGTGAACGGCGTAGAACGTCTCGGCCTGCGCCTTGGTCATGTGCACGCGCCGTTGGGCCACGATCCGCAGGCCCGCCTTTTCGATCATCGCGTTGACGGCACCCGTCAGGTTGCGACGCGTGACGTCCGGCTTGAGGATGGAAAAGGTGCGTTCGATCGCCATGGTCAGCGCGTCCTGGACTGTTCTGATGAAGAGGCGCGCTGAGTGCCAGATGCCACCCGGCGAGGCAAGACGGGTGGCGACCCTGCTCGACTTTAGCTCAGCTCGAACACGACCTTCACGCAGCCATCCTTCTTCTCCTTGAACGTCTTGTACAATTCCGGACCGTCCTCGAGATCGCTGCTGCGATGGGTGACCATCGAGGTCATGTCGATCCTGCCTTCCTGAATGAGCTT
>CAZZWW010000061.1:7252-10991 GCA_964657815.1 Vulcanimicrobiota bacterium
GGGCACCGTGCCGCCGTAGACCCCCGGCACCGAGACGATCCCGCAGGGGCGGACGGCCGTGATCGCGTCCGAGAGCACGTAGGGGCGTTCGGTCGAGGTGAGCTTCTGCTGAATGGTCCCGAGAGCGCTCAGGAATCCGTGACCTGATCCTTGATGCAGGCTTGGTCGAAGACGTCAAAAAGGCCGCGGAAACGATGCTCCGCGGCCCTGAAGTCGGCTCTCGTAGGAAAGCTTACTCCGCCGCTTCCTGATGGAAGCTGTCGTTACCCTGCTGCATCGCACCGCGGGCGGCGCGGATGCCGGCCTCGTAGTCCGGATGCACCTTGCCGAATTGCGCGAGTTGGCGCTCGGCGATGTCGTTGGGAATTCCGGCCATCGCCTCGGCGATGTTCGAGAACAGGCGCTTCTTCTGTCCGGCATCGAACAGATTGAACAGCGCGCGGACCTGGACGTAGTCGTCGTTGCCTTCGCGATGGTCGTAGTGGTCGGCATCGCCGTGGATGCGCAGCGGCGGCTCCTTGACCGACGGGTCCGCGACCGGGCCGCCGAACGAGTTGGGCTCGTAGTAGGCGTCGGGGTTGGCCATCGGCGGCAGGAAGTTGCCGACGCCGTCACGGTTGTAGGTAGCGACGGGCGAGAGCGGACGGTTCACCGGGAGCGCCTCGTAGTGGATGCCCATGCGGTGGCGGTGGGCGTCGGCGTACGAGAACACGCGGGCCTGCAGCATCTTGTCCGGCGAGAAGCCGATGCCCGGCACGACGTTGGAGGGCGAGAACGCCGCCTGCTCGACCTGCTGGAAGTAGTTCTCGGGATTGCGGTTCAGCTCCATCGTGCCGACGTCGATCATCGGGAACTCGGCGTGCGGCCACACCTTCGTGAGATCGAACGGGTTGAACGAAGTGTGCTCGGCCTGCTCCTCGGTCATGATCTGGATCTGGAACTTCCACTTCGGGAAACGCCCGGCCTCGATGTCGCCGAACAGCTCCTCCTGGTAGGATTCGCGGCTCTTGGCGATGACCTGGTTGCCTTCGGCATTGGTGTAGAACTTATGGCCCTGCTGGGTCTTGAAGTGGAACTTCACCCAAGAGCGCTCGCCCTTCTCGTTCCACAGCGAGAACGTATGAGAACCGTAGCCGTTGACGTACTGCGGACCCTTCGGAAGGCCGCGGTCGGACATCAGGATGGTGACCTGGTGAAGCGATTCGGGGCTGAGCGACCAGAAGTCCCACATCGCGGTCGGCGAGCGCATGTTGGTGCGCGGGTGGCGCTTCTGCGTATGGATGAAGTCGGGGAACTTCAGCGGGTCGCGGACGAAGAACACCGGCGTGTTGTTGCCGACCAGATCCCAGTTGCCTTCCTGCGTGTAGAACTTCAGCGCGAAGCCGCGCACGTCGCGCTCGGCATCGGCGGCTCCGGCCTCGCCTGCGACGGTCGAGAAGCGTAGCAGCAGCGGCGTCTCGGTGCCCGGCTTGAAGACCTTGGCGAGCGAGTATTGCGAGATATCGTGCTCGATCTTCAGCGTACCGAAGGCGCCCCAGCCCTTGGCATGGACGACGCGCTCCGGGATGCGTTCGCGGTTCTGATGCGCGAGCTTCTCGAGCAGCTTGTAGTCTTCGAGAAGCAGTGGGCCGCGCGGGCCGGCGGTGCGAGAGTTGTTGTTGTCGGCGATCGGGTTGCCGGCCGTCGTGGTCATCCTGGGAGCCAAAGAGCTTCTCCTTGCTGGCTTGAGCGTGGAACGGTTCTAGCCAATGACGCGCCATCGGACAAATCGATTGTCGCGATCAGATTGATCGGCCCTGCCTATCCACTAGATAGCCGGCATGAACCTCCGCGACCTTCGCTACATCGTTGCCGTCGCCGACCACGGCCACTTCGGCAAGGCGGCGCAGGCCTGCGCCGTCAGCCAGCCGACCCTCTCCGGGCAAATCCTCAAACTCGAAAAGGAACTCGGGGTCGAGCTGTTCGAGCGCGACGGCAAGAGCATCCGCCTGACCATGGCGGGCCAGCCGATTCTCCTGCACGCGCGTCGCGCCATCACCGCCGCCGACGACCTGCTCGCCGCCGCCGCGCTGCACCACGATCCCGAGGCGGCGCCGCTGCGGCTCGGCATCATTCCGACGCTCGCTCCTTACCTGATGCCGCTGGTGCTGCCTGTGCTGGGCCTGACCATGCCACGGCTTCGCCTGACCCTGCTCGAGGACCTGACCGACCGGCTGCTCGGCCCTCTTGCCGATGGCCAGCTCGATGCGGCGCTCATCGCCTCGGAGCCGGCCGGCACCGGTTTGCGCGACGACGTCCTGTTCGACGAACCGTTCTGGCTGGTCGTACCGGAGAACAATCCTCTCGCCCGGCAAGAGAGCGTGGCGGCGAGCGATATCACGCCCGGATCGATGCTGCTGCTGCAGGACGGACATTGCCTCCGCGACCAGGCGCTGGACCTTTGCAGTCGCCCCTCCGGCGAGGCGCTGGCCATGGCCGACATGCGCGCCACCAGCCTCGACACGCTGCTGCAGATGGCGGCGGCCGGCTACGGTCTGACGCTCATGCCGCATCTCGCCATCGCGCGCGACGTCGCGCTGCCCAAGCCGCTTGTGGCACGCCGGCTGTCGGGGGCGCATATGTCGCGGAGGGTACGGCTGGTGTCGCGGCCGTCGAGCGCGCGCCGGGTGACGTTGGACCGGCTGGCCGACGTGGTGAAGGAATGCGCGCCGGAGGTGTAGCCACTGTCAATCTCAGGCTCGCGAAAGCGAGAGCCCGCAAGCCGTCGGATTTGCGGAAACGCCTCGGGTTCGGCGGCGATGGGCGGGACTGCCACCGGCCCGATCCGGGCGCGATCTAACCAGGGCACGCCGACGCGGGAATGATCGATTTCTGGAGAATATCCTTCTCCAATCGGACAAGATTTCCCTCTGCAACCTTGCACGCGGCCCTGTCGACGAGCCTCCTGCGACGATTGACGGCGTGCGGCTTTCGAGCTCCAATATCCCCATCGAACAGCCGACCGGCGGTGAAGCCTCGCTTCCGCCGATCGGTCTGGCCGAGCCACCGCGGCTCGGCCGTCGGACCGGAGGTCCACGAAACGTCGCGACGACGTCGCAGCGTCCGGTGACCGAAGGGGTTCTCAACGACCCTGGACTGCGATGCAGCGTGCCGCTCGGCTGGCCGCCCGCCGTTCTCTCGGGGACTTCGCCTCCGGCGAGGGCCCAGCGCTGTTTGACATCGTGAATCACGAAACGAGCCGCGGGCGCCTGCCGGTCGGCCGGATCGCGCTCGGCACGTCTCGACGGGCTGCGCCCATCCGCCCGACGGAGCCGACGCCCGCTCGATCCAGAGCCGAACCCGGGTCGGTGGAGTGTCCCGGGATATGCTCTAGCCCTTGTCCTTCTCCATCTGCGCCTTGAGTGCGGCGAGCTTGGCGAAGGGGGAGTTGGGGTCGGGCTGGCGGTCGCGCTCGCGCGGCTTCGGCGCCTCGGTGGTCTGGAAGGACGGCGGGCGGGCGCCATCGCGGCGATTGCCGCCGGGCGCGCCATCGCGACGGTCGCGATCGCGGCCGCCCCTGCCCTCGCCGCCGCCGTTGGCGCCGCGTGGCGGACCCCGATGGCCGTCGCGCCCGGAGGGCGCACCCTCGCCACCCGGGCGCTTGAAGTCGCGGAAGCGGTTGCTTCGGTTCTGGTGCTCGGGGCGCGGCGACCGTGCCTCGCCTTCGGCGGCCACCGGCGCCGTCTCGCCGGACGGCTGC
>CAZZWW010000062.1:0-10930 GCA_964657815.1 Vulcanimicrobiota bacterium
CCCGAGGTCTCCGATCATCTCCTCGCCGGGCAGGAGCCCGCGGGCCCTGACGGTCACGGTGGCGTCGGCGCCCCGGCCTTCGATCGTGAAGAGCAGGTAGCCGGCCCGGTTCTTCGGCTTGCCCTTGACGGCGGAGGCCGAGGGCACGCCGACGACGGGCACCGGCCGCGTCGGCCCCGGCAGGCTATCGACAAAGAGCTTGTGGTTGTGGCCGTGGAGGATCAGCTCGGCGCCGTGGCGCCGGATCACCTTGCCGAAGCCGAGGTGGTCGGTGAGGCCCCGGCCGATATGGCCGCCGGGGTCGGTGATCCGCGGCGGATGGTGGATCATCACGACGCGGAACAGCCCGCGGGCGCCGGCCTCTTCGAGGCGGCGCTCCAGCGCCTCGCGCTGGACGTGGCCGAGCCGCCCCGAGGCGATGAACGGCGCCCGCGGCACGCCCGAGCAGACGCCGATGAGGGCGATGCCGTCGCGCACCTTCATGTAGGGGTAGCCGGGCTGGCCTGTGTCGTCGGAGCTCGTCCACGGCGCGAAGGTCCGCGCCAGGGTCGGCAGCGAGCCGCGGGTGTAGGCGTCGTGGTTGCCGGCGACGAAGCTCACCTCGCGGCCGGGCTCGCCCAGGGTGCGCAGCCACGCCTCGGCCAGCGGATATTCCCCTGGCAGCGCGAGATTGAGGATGTCGCCGGTCATCGCGACGTGGTCCGGCTTCTGATCGCGCAGGTCGGTCACGACGGCGGCCAGCACCTCCATGTTGTGCGAATTGGAGCGGCCGCGTTTCCAGTTGATGTAGCCGGTGATGCGCTTGCCGATGAGGTCGCGGCGCCGGGCGTGCGGCAGCGGGCCGATATGGGCGTCGCTGAGGTGTGCGAGAGTGAAGGCCAAACGCGTCTCGCTGCGGGCGCGCCGAGGCGGCGCGGTTGGGAGCGCGGAATATAGCCCCCAGTCCCCGCCTGTCCATGACGCGGCTACGCGGCGGCGTTGACCCGGAAGCTGCCGACGAGGCCGGTGAGGCCCTTGGTCTCGGCCGCCAGGGCGCGGCTGGCGTCGTTGGCACCCTCGAGCAGGCGCGTGTTCTCCTTGGTCACGCGGTCGATCTCGCGCATCGCCGCATTCAGGGCGGCGAGCGTGTCCGACTGCGTCCGCGCGCTCTGCGTGACCTCGGTCGACACCTCCGCGACCTGCGTCAGGATGCGCCCGAGCGCCTCGCCGGTCTGTCCGACCAGAGTGACGCCGCGCTCGACGTTGGCCATCGAGGTCGAGATCAGAGCCTTGACCTGGTCCGCCGCGCGCTGCGAGCGCTGCGCCAGGGTGCGGATCTCCGTCGCCACCACGCCGAAGCCTCGCCCGGACTGGCCGCCACGGGCGGCCTCGATGGCGGCGTTGAGCGCCAGCAGGTTGGTCTGCGCGGCGATCTCCTCGATGACGCCGATGATCTGCCCGATCTGGCGGGACGACAGCTCGATGTCGGCCATCGCCCGTGTCGCCTGTTGCGCCACCATGCCGCCCTGCTCGGCCTCGGTCCGGGCGTCGCGCACGAAGGCGCTGACGTGGGCGGCGCCCTCGGCGCTGCGCTGCACCGTCGCCGTGATGAGGTCGAGCGCGGCGGCAGTCTCGTCCATCCGGGCGGCCTGCTGCTCGGTGCGCCTCGCGATGCCGTCGGCTCCGATCGCGGCATTCGCCGAGCCGGCGGAGATGCCCTCCGCGCTATCGGTGACGCTCAGCATCGCGCGCTCGAGCTGGTCGAGGGCGAGGTTGTAGTCCGTCCGTAGCTTGGCGAAGGCGGCCGGCATCGCGTCGGGCATGCGGTAGCTGAGGTCGCGTGCCGCCAGATGGGCGAGGCCGTCGGCGACGAGGCCGGTGACGTGGCGCCGCTCGCTCTCGGTCTCGCTCTCGAGCCGATCCTTGTCGACCGCCGCGGCGCGGAACACGAGCAGCGCCCGCGCCATGTCGCCGAGCTCGTCCTTGCGCCCGACCGCCGGCACGATCACCGCGAGGTCGCCGGCCGCCAGCTGCCGCATCGAGGCGGCCATGGCCTTGATGAGCTCGGTGATGGACCGCATCGTCAGGAGGCCGAAGATCACGATCGCGATGATCAGCAGCACGACGAACGCCGCCGCGAGCACGAGCTCCACCGTGGCGGAGCGGCGCGTCTGTTCGGCCTGGGCGATGAAGGTCTGCAGGAGCTGGTCGGCGACGGCGCGCAGACTGTCCACCCTGGCCGTCGCGGCGGCGAACCATTCTTCGCTGTCGATGCCGGGCACGCGGCTGCCGGCCGGCGCCGCCAGCACGAGCGCCTTGAGCCGGTCGAGCGTGGCCGCCTCGGACTTCGCGGCGCTGGCGGCATAGACCTGTTTGATTGAAGCGGGCGCGTAGATTCCGAAGGACTTGACGAGATCGCGCGCCTCGCCGTCGAGGCTCGACAGCTGGTAGAGCTGGTCCGGCGTGAAGGCGCCGGCAGCGAGCCCGCCGCTGCCGATCGCGCGCATCAGGCCGTAGCGCTCGGTGGCGCCCTGGATCGCGGTCAGGGCGAACTCGAAGTTCTTGATGTCGGCGTGTTCCGTGTCCCGGGAGATCAGGGACGACAGGTCGAGCGCCCGCGTCACGATCGCCGAATAGTGCTCGATCGCCTGCTTGGGCGAGAGTGCGAGGCTCGACACGGAGACGCGGAGCGGCCCGAGATCGTGCAGGGCGACGACCAGCTCGTCGGCGCGCTTCCGCACGTCGGCCCCGAGCCTGGCGACATCGGCCTGGTGGACGGAGGTGGCGAAGAAGGCGACCTTCAGGTCGGACACCTGACGCTGCGCGTCGAGCTCCGCCGCGTTCCTGGTGCCCTTCGAGCTGAGCAGCAGCGACGAGCGACCACGCTCCTTCTGCAGCGAGCCGACGAGCTCGTTCAAGGTCTCGATGACCGAGCAGCCGGTCATCAGGCGCTGCATGCGCTGATCGACGGTCCAGCGATCGACCAGCGTCCAGCCCGAGAGACCGATCAGCGCTCCGAGCGAGACGAAGATCAGCAGGAGGATACGGCTGGTGATCGACATCGAGACCCACGCGCGATCGCCGGGCGCGACAGGGACCCCCACGTCGGATCGTCCCTGAGGTCGCGACCGGGCCGGCGACCGAAGCGTATCCGCCCGATTCTTTCCGCTCGGTTAAGGAGCGGCCGAGAGGGTCAGGACGCGCCGATCAGGATGCCGGTGGCGAGCACGATGGCGCCGCCGAGCACGATCTGGAAGATCGCCTTCAGCATCGGCGTGTCCATGTAGTGCGCGCGGATCCAGGCGATCACCCAGAGCTCGACGAACACCACGAGGCCGGCGAGCGCGGTGGCGGTCCAGAAGGCGTTGGGCCACCGGTCCGGAACCAGGAACGGCAGCGAATGGCCGAGGCCGCCGATCGCCGTCATCGTGCCGCAGATGATCCCGCGCAGCAGCGGCGAGCCGCGTCCCGAGAGCAGGCCGTCGTCCGACAGCGCCTCGGCAAAGCCCATGGAGATGCCGGCGCCGAGCGAGGCGGCGAGGCCGACGACGAAGGTCTGCCCATTGTTGTGGGTGGCGAAGGCGGCGGCGAAGAGCGGTGCCAGCGTCGACACCGAGCCGTCCATCAAGCCGGCGAGGCCGGGCTGCACGTACTGCAGCACGAACTGCTTGCGGCGCTCGACGTCTTCGCCGCCCCTGGTGGCGCCGTCGAGATGTTCCTCCTCCAGCGCACCGACGGCGCCTTCGTGGGCGCGCTCGACGGCGGCGAGGTCGTAGAGCAGCCCGCGCGTGGCGATGTCGTGCGTCTGCTTCGCCGCACGCTCGTAATAGTCGGTCGAGGCCGCCTCGCGCGCCGCCACCTCGCGCCGGATCGCCGCGAGCGACTGATTGCGCACGAGCCACATCGGGCGGCGCGGGCGGCAGCCCTCGACGTCGTCGCGGCGGATCGGCACGAGGTTGGCGCCGAAGCGCCGCTCGTAGGTCGCGAGCAGGTCGCGGCGATGGCCGTTCTCGACGGCGGCCATGGATTCGAACACCTTCGCCGTCGACGGATAGCGACCGTGAAGATCTTCGGCGAGGTAGGTGTAGACGCGCGCGTCCTCCTCCTCCGTGGCGATGGCGACGGCGAGGATCTCGCGCTCGTCGAGGTCGGTAAAACGCTTCATGGCCGCACCCGTTGTTTAGAACGTATCTAAACTGCGTGGGCCGGACGTCAAGCTTCGTCGGCCCGACGTGTCCTCGTGGGACAACCGGCCGAATGCGATCTCAGCCTGCCGTGGCGCGGCGTTGCATCATTTGTCGTGCCAGCCTGCCTCCTATAAGAGCGGGGCGCGTGTCCGCGGTGGCCGCCTATGACGGAGCGGACATGCCCTGGGGCACAGGCGGCGGTAATTCGGGCGACGGCAACGGCGGCGGTCCCTTCAAGCCGGGCAATCCCGGGCCCTGGGGTCAGGGCCCGCGCAACCCCGGACCCTGGGGTGCCGGCCCCGGTGCCAACCGGCCCGACGTCGGCGAGTTCTGGCAGCGGCTGCGCGACCGCTTCGGCGGCGGCGGCGGCTCGGGAGGTGGCTCGGGTGGCGGCTCGTTCTTCGGCGGCGGCATCGGCGCGCCGGGCGTGCTCGTCCTCGTCGCGGTGGCGATCGGTCTGTGGCTGCTGTCGGGCTTCTACACCGTGGGTCCGAACCAGGTCGGGCTCAACCTCGTCTGGGGCCGCTACGTCGGCAAGACCTCGCCCGGCCTGAACTACAACTGGCCCTATCCGGTCGGCGGCGTCGACAAGCTCAACGTCACCGACCGCAACGCCTTCAACGTCGGCTTCAACACGCGGCCCGACTATTCGCGGCCGAACGCGATCGAGACGGTCGACGTGCCGGAGGAGAGCCTGATGCTGACGGGCGACGAGAACATCGCCGACGTCAAGTTCGTGGTGTTCTGGCAGATCGACCCCTCGCATCCCGAGGACTACGCCTTCAACGTCGCCGACCCCAAGGACACGGTGAAGGCGGTCGCCGAGAGCGCGATGCGCGAGATCGTCGGACGCTCGCAGATCCAGAAGCTGCTGACCGCCGAACGCAAGGTGATCGAGCCGGCGGCGCAGCAGCTGATGCAGAAGATCCTCACGAGCTACCATGCCGGCGTGCTGGTGCTGCAGGTGCAGCTGCAATCGGTCGATCCGCCGGACGAGGTCATCGCCTCGTTCCGCGACGTGACGGCGGCGCAGCAGGACGAGGCGCGCTTCCGCAACCAGGGTGAGGCCTACGCCAACACCAAGGTGCCGGAGGCCAGGGGCCAGGCCGCGGCGATCGTGCAGGCGGCGGAAGGCTATCGGACCCAGACCGTGGCGCAGGCCAAGGGCGAAGCCTCGCGCTTCGACCAGGTCTACACGCAGTACAAGAACGCGCCGGCGGTGACGCGCGAGCGCATCTACCTCGAGACCATGGAGAAGGTGCTGGGGCGCGCGCAGAAGGTCGTCATCGACGATCCCCAGGGCAAGGGCGTCGTGCCCTACCTGCCGCTGCCCGAGATCGCCAAGCCGCAAGCCTCCAGCACCGGAGCGGAGCCATGATGCGCCAGTACGGCACGTTCCTCCTCGTCGTCGCGATCGTGGCTCTGCTCATCGTCGTGTTCTCCGGGACGTTCATCGTGACGCAGACCGAGCAGGCGCTGCTGCTGCGCTTCGGCGAGCCGGTCGCCGGCCGCGGCCTCGTCACCGAACCGGGGCTGCACTTCAAGATCCCGCTGATCGAGCACGTCATCGACCTCGACAAGCGCATCCTGAACCTGGAGACGCCGAACCAGGAGGTGCTGGCCTCCGACAACACGCGGATCCAGGTCGACGCCTTCCTGCGCTACAGGATCGTCGACCCGCTCGAGTTCTACCAGACGGTGCAGACCACGCGGCAGGCCGACAGCCAGCTCGGCTACATCATGAACTCGGCGATCCGCCGCGTGCTCGGCGAGGCCGACCTGACGCAGATCGTGCGCGACGACCGCGCCAAGCTGATGGCCGAGATCCGCGATCAGGTGAACACCGAGACGCAGCGCCTCGGCATCGAGGCGGTCGACGTCCGCATTCGCCGCGCCGACCTGCCGCGCCAGATCTCCGAGCAGGTCTTCGCCCGGATGAACTCGGAGCGCGCCCGCGAGGCGGCCGAGTACCGCGCCAAGGGCTCGCAGGAGAAGCAGACGATCCAGGCCAAGGCCGACCGCGACGTGGTCGTGCTCGTCGGCGAGGCGCAGCAGAAGGCCGACACGTTCCGCGGCGAGGGCGACGCCCAGCGCAACAAGGTCTTCGCCGACGCCTACGGCAAGGACCCGGACTTCTTTGCCTTCTACCGTTCCATGGCGGCCTACGACACCGCCTTCGCCAGCCGCGACACCCGCCTGGTGGTGAGCCCGGTGAGCGACTTCTTCCGCTTCTTCAAGTCGCCCACTGGCACGCCGCCCGCCGGCACGCCGAAGCCGGCCGACGGGGCGAGCCAAGCGTCGCCTTGAGCGTGCGCCGCGCCATCCTCCGGCCTGCTGCGAGCGGACGGCGGTGGCGATCGGAATGAAGAGACGTCGTTCCACGCCGGCCAAGGGTATGAAGCCATTGGCGATGTAGAACCCCTCGGCGTTCGCATCGGCGATGAGGGCATAGGCCAGCTGCCGAACCAGTCACGCGGGCGACCGCATCGTGAAGCAGGAGTTCGCCGACATCGGTCATCTCTTACGGCATCCTGCCGTAATCGATAGGTGCCCGGCCATGTCTGCTGGCATATCGATTGCTCGCAATTCATCGTCCGAGCGCGGAGCTGATCCGCGCTCGTTCTTTTTGCCACGTCAGCAAGGGTGCCCTCATGAAGCGCAGCGACCTCACCGAGAAGATCCTCGACATCAAGCGGGAGAAGGGCTGGACCTGGAGGCACATCACCACCGAGATCGGCGGCATGTCGGAGGTCCTCGTCGTCGGTGCGCTGCTTGGCCAGATGAAGCTGACCAAGCCTTTGTGCGAGAAGGCGGCCGAGATGTTCGGTCTCTCCGCCAGCGAGAAGGCATTGCTGAACGAGGTGCCGATGCGCGGCATGCCGATGCCGCCGACCGACCCGCTGATCTATCGCTTCTACGAACTCGTCATGATCAACGGCCCGGCGTGGAAGGCGCTGATCGAGGAGGAGTTCGGCGACGGCATCATGTCGGCGATCGACTTCGACATGACGATGGAACGTCTGCCCGATCCCAAGGGCGACCGCGTCAAGATCGGCATGACCGGCAAGTTTCTGCCCTACCGATATTATGGCGCGACCGGAAACCACCAGCAGCTCGGCTTCAAGGAAGAGTAGCCTCGACCGGGCCTGGGCCGCGATGACGCGCCACGCAAGATTGTCTTGCGTGAACCCGCGAAATCGCTTGAATCGATCCCTCGCCCGGCACGCCTCTCGCGTCGCCCGGCGCTTGTTGTGTCGAGTGACCGGAGCGTCGCCGGCACGGGAGGCCTGGAGAAACCCGATGGGGTCGCGCCCGCATTCCGCTTCGCTTCCCGGCCCGCGCCGCGCCCGGGTCCTTCTCCTCGCGTTCGCGCTCGCGGCGGTGCCCCTCGCGCCCGCCTTCGCGGCTCACGGGCCCGACTCGCTCGCCGACGAGGCCGCGGCGGTCAGCGACGCCGTGGTCAACATCTCGGCGACCCAGGTGGAGGAGAAGCAAGCCAAGAACGACAGCGCCGATGCGCCCGACTTGTAGCAGGGGACTCCCTTCGACGATCTCTTCGAGGAGTTCTTCAAGCGCCGCCAGCAGGGCAAGAAGGGCCACGGCGACGACGAAGAGGGTTCGCCGCACCGTCCCAACTCGCTCGGCTCCGGTTTCGTGGTCGATCCCTCCGGCATCGTCATCACCAACAACCACGTGATCGCCGACGCCAACGAGATCACCGTGATCTTCACCGACGGGCAGAAGCTGCGCGCCAAGGTCATCGGCAAGGACCCTAAGGTCGATGTCGCCGTGCTGAAGGTCAGTCCGACGACGCCGCTGAAGAGCGTGAAGTTCGGCGACAGCGAGAAGATGCGGGTCGGCGACTGGGTGATGGCGGTCGGCAACCCGTTCGGGCTCGGCGGCACGGTCACCGCCGGGATCGTCTCGGCGCGCCACCGCAACATCGACAGCGGTCCCTACGACAATTACATCCAGACCGACGCGGCCATCAACAAGGGCAATTCCGGCGGCCCGCTGTTCAACATGGCCGGCGAGGTCATCGGCATCAACACCGCCATCCTCTCCCCCTCGGGCGGCTCCATCGGCATCGGCTTCGCCACGCCGGCCGCCACCGTGACGCCGATCATCGACCAGCTGCAGCGCTATGGCGAAACCCGCCGCGGCTGGCTCGGCGTGCGCATCCAGAACGTCGACGATCAGATCGCCGACAGCCTCGATCTCGGCAAGACCAAGGGCGCCTTCGTCTCGGGCACGGACCCCAAGGGTCCGGCGAGCGTCGGCGGCATCGAGACCGGCGACGTCATCGTCAAGTTCGATGGCCAGGACATCAAGGAATCGCGCGACTTGCCGAAGATCGTCGCCCAGGCGCCGGTCGGCAAGGA
Source organism: Vulcanimicrobiota bacterium (assembly GCA_964657815.1). Taxonomy (GTDB): domain Bacteria; phylum Pseudomonadota; class Alphaproteobacteria; order Rhizobiales; family Beijerinckiaceae; genus RH-AL1. The sequence goes on from CAZZWW010000062.1 coordinate 8,549, forward strand.
CGTCGCCGTCGTGGTCGTGCGCAAGGGCAAGGAGCTCTCGAAGACGGTCAAGCTCGGCCTGCTCGAGGACGGCGAGAAGCACGCCGCGCTCGAGAAGGCGAGCCGGAGCGACGCCCGCCCTCCGGCCCAGGCGCCTGCCGCGATGACCGCGTTGGGCATGACCTTCAGCGACCTCACGAAGGAAACCCGGCGCCGCTTCACCATCAACGACAGCGTGTCCGCCGGCGTCGTCATCTCCGACGTCGAGCCGTCTTCGCCGGCCGCCGACAAACGGCTCCAGGCCGGCGACATCCTGGTGGAGATCAACCAGGAGCCGGTGAAACAACCCTCAGACGCCGCCGACAAGCTCAAGACGCTCAAAAGTGCCGGCAAGACGTCGGCCCTCCTGCTCGTCGCCAATGCTCAGGGCGAGGTGCGGTTCGTCGCCGTCCCGGTCAAGTGACCAGCCTCCACGCTTCGGTCTAGGCCGCGGGCGGCTGCAGTTGTCCGTCCGGGCTGTGCTTGTCGACCGCCTGCGGAAGCGCGCTGGCGAGCTGTCCCAGCACCTGGTCGGCCGGCAAGCCGAGCTTGTCGGCGATCTGGCGGACGTGCTCGTTGTCGAGCGCGCCGCGCAGGGCGTTGACGTCGATCGGATCGCTGGGACCGTGGCCGAGCCACGAGGCCACCTGCTGGCCGTAGCCGGACTTTTGCAACTGGCCGAGCATGCCGTCGAGGCCGCCGGGATAATGCTGGTTGATGAGGTCGGGCAGTTGCGAGGCGGTCATCGAACCCACCGCGCCGCCTACCGCGCCTTTGATCGTGTCGAAAAGACCCATGATGTCCTCCGGGCGGGACAAACCCGCTGCTGCGCTAGCTAGCGGCCAAGCTGCGACTGACAAGCGCTCCGTGAGAGCGAGGCATGCCCGAGAAGCAGGCCTACGAGACGAGATCGCCCGATACGACGACCGATTGGCACTCTGCAGCGGAGTCTGCCATTGACATCCTGCCGCAGCTTCGGCTATCGAGACGGCGGTCTCTGGCACTTCGTAGAAGCGAGTGCCAGGCTCGCCTCGTGTCGCGAACGGCGCCGAAGCTGAAGCTAAAGCCAGGAGCAATCATCCATGAACTTCCGTCCCCTCCACGATCGCGTGCTGGTGAAGCGCCTCGAAGGCGAAGAGAAGACCAAGGGCGGCATCATCATCCCCGACACCGCCAAGGAGAAGCCGCAGGAAGGCGAGATCATCGCCGTCGGTCCCGGCGGCCGCGACGAAGCCGGCAAGCTGACCCCCCTCGACGTCAAGACCGGCGATAAGATCCTGTTCGGCAAGTGGTCGGGCACCGAGGTCAAGATCGACGGCCAGGAGCTCCTCATCATGAAGGAGAGCGACATCATGGGCATCGTCGCCGCCTAGCCGCGCCTTCCCGCCAAGCATTCCCCCGAAACATTCAGGAGCCTGAATCCACATGGCAGCCAAAGACGTCCGCTTTTCGTCCGACGCCCGCGATCGCATGATGCGCGGCATCGACATACTCGCCAACGCCGTCAAGGTGACGCTCGGTCCCAAGGGTCGCAACGTCGTCATCGAGAAGAGCTTCGGCGCGCCCCGCATCACCAAGGACGGCGTCACCGTCGCCAAGGAGATCGAGCTCTCCGACAAATTCGAGAACCTCGGCGCGCAGATGATCCGCGAGGTCGCCTCCAAGCAGAACGACCACGCCGGTGACGGCACCACCACTGCCACCATCCTCGCCGCCTCGATCGTCCGCGAAGGCACCAAGGCGGTCGCCGCCGGCCTCAACCCGATGGACCTGAAGCGCGGTGTCGACAAGGCCGTCGAGGCCGTCGTCGCCGACCTCAAGAAGAACTCGAAGAAGGTCACCTCGAACGAGGAGATCGCCCAGGTAGGCACGATCTCGTCCAACGGCGACAAGTCGGTCGGCGAGATGATCTCGCATGCCATGCAGAAGGTCGGCAACGAGGGCGTCATCACGGTCGAGGAGGCCAAGACCGCCGAGACCGAGCTCGACGTCGTCGAGGGCATGCAGTTCGACCGCGGCTATCTCTCGCCCTACTTCATCACCAACCCCGAGAAGATGATCGCCGAGCTGGAGGAGCCCTACATCCTCATCCACGAAAAGAAGCTCTCCTCGCTCCAGGCCATGCTCCCGGTCCTCGAGGCCGTGGTGCAGACCGGCAAGCCGCTCGTCATCGTCGCCGAGGACATCGAGGGCGAGGCGCTCGCCACGCTCGTCGTCAACAAGCTCCGGGGCGGCCTCAAGGTCGCGGCCGTCAAGGCGCCGGGCTTCGGTGATCGCCGCAAGGCCATGCTCGAGGATATCGCGATCCTGACCCAGGGCCAGATGATCTCCGAGGACCTCGGCATCAAGCTCGAGAACGTCACC
>CAZZWW010000063.1:0-174 GCA_964657815.1 Vulcanimicrobiota bacterium
GCGCAGCCCGGTTAGCGCACTTGTCTGGGGGACAAGGGGTCGTGGGTTCGAATCCCGCCACTCCGACCACTGCTTGGTCCCGACCGATCTTGACACTCAAAGAGACGATTGGCTTAGGGCGACCAGTATGCGCTCGCATTCCTCGACGCAGTCGAGAGCCTCGCGCAGACGGCC
>CAZZWW010000063.1:184-10924 GCA_964657815.1 Vulcanimicrobiota bacterium
TCCTCCCGTGCCTTGTCCGATGATCACCTCAGACGACGGGCCGGCGTAGCGTCAGCAGGATGCGTTCGCATTCTTCGATCCACCTAAGGGCTTCTCGTAAGACACTTTCGTTGTCTACGGCGGGTAAGGCTCCTGCAAGCGCCAAGGGCACGCCGGTGGCCTCATCACCTTCCGGCACGTCGTGAGGCACAGGCTCTTCCGCGGAGCCACCGCTAGGCTCGCCGACACGCAAACCTCGTGCGCCCCGCTCCTTGAGCAGACGCTGCACGCCCTTGATCGTGTAGCCCTCGTCGTAGAGCAGCTGCCGGATCGAACGCAGCAGGATCACGTCGGCCGGCCGGTAGTAGCGGCGACCACCGGCGCGCTTCAGCGGGCGGATCTGCGGAAACCGTGTTTCCCAGAAACGCAGCACGTGCTGCGGCAGCACGAGATCTTCGGCCACCTCGCTGATGGTGCGGAAGGCGTCGGCGCTTTTTTCCATGCCCTCTCAGGCTCCTAGCCCGAGAACCTTACCCTCGATCGAAGCCGCGCCGAAGAGTTCAGATCACGCCGTTCACAGCTCGTCGTCGGGAACCACGTCGCCGTTCATGCGGGCCTTGAGCACGTTCGAGGGTTTGAAGACGATCACGCGGCGTTGCATGATCGGCACCTCGACCCCAGTCTTCGGGTTGCGTCCGACACGCTCGCCCTTGTCGCGCACCAGGAAAGACCCGAACGAAGACAGCTTGACGGTCTCGCCGAGCGCCAGCTTCTCGGTGATCTCGGCCAGGACCACCTCGACCAAGCCGGCGGACTCCTTTCGAGACAACCCGACCTGCTTGTAGACCGCCTCGGCCAGATCGACCCGAGTGACCGTATGGCTCGGCAGCGGCGTCGCGGCCTGCGCCGGCGGCGCCGACGGACGCCGGTGCTCGGGCGCCTCGGCCACGCCGGAATGCGATTCGAAGACCGCCCGCATTGCGCTTCCCGCCTTGGTCATCGAGCCTTCCCCGCCTCGCCGGCACCGTCGCCGCAAGGTCTGCGAGGGGCGGCGCGGCGAGAATGGAAAATGGAGCAATTCGGCTCGCCTGCGCAAGGCCTCGACAGCATTTCGTCGGCAGACTTTCGATCACCACCGGATCAGCGCCGAACCCCAGGTGAAGCCGCCGCCCATTGCCTCGATCATCACGAGGTGACCGTGCTTGATCCGTCCGTCCTTGAGCGCCACGGACAGCGCGAGGGGGATGGAGGCGGCCGAGGTGTTGGCGTGCTGGTCGACGGTTACGACGACCTTCGCAGGATCGATCCCGAGCTTGTCAGCCGAAGCGTCGATGATTCGTCGGTTCGCCTGGTGCGGCACGAACCAATCGAGATCGGCCGCGCTCGTGCCTGTGGCCTTGAAGGCGTCTTCGACGACGTCGGCGACCATGCCGACGGCGTGCCGAAAGACCTCCTTGCCCGCCATCTTCACGACGCCGGCCGTCTGCGTGGTCGAGACGCCGCCGCTGGCGTAGAGCTTGTCGCGATGACGCCCGTCCGAGCGCAGGTGCGAGGTCAGCACCCCACGATCGCTCGTCGTGCCGTCGCCGAGCTGCGCCTCGAAGATCAGGGCCGCGGCACCGTCGCCGAAAAGCACGGCCGTGGTGCGGTCCTCCCAGTCCAGTATGCGCGAGAAGGTCTCGGCACCAATCACCAGCGCGCGCTTGTGCGATCCCGAGCACAGGAACTTGTCGGCGGTCGCGACGGCGAAGACGAAGCCCGAGCAGACCGCCTGGACGTCGAAGGCGGCGCCGCCCGTCATGCCGATCCCGGCCTGAACCTGGCAGGCGACCGATGGGAACGTCAGGTCGGGCGTGGACGTCGCCACGATCAGCAGATCGATGTCCGCGCCGTTCATCGACGCGTCGGCGAGCGCCGCCTCCGCCGCCTTCAGGGCGAGGGTCGAGGTCGTCTCGTCGGCGCCTGCGATGTGACGGCGCGTGATGCCGGTGCGCTGGACGATCCAAGCGTCGCTCGTGTCGAGCCTGGTCTCGAGCTCCCGATTGGTCATGACGTGGGGCGGAAGGTACGAGCCGGACCCGCTGACCACCGAACGCAGGCAGCCGTAATTCGAACGTGTCACGTTGATCCTATCCTGGGCCTGTCCGGGAGGCGGACCCCACCACGGTGCCGGAGGCAAGCTCCAGCGAGTCGGGCCTATCGAGGGCGGCCGCGAGCATCTCGCGGATCTTGCCCAGAAGCTGATGTCGCACCATCGCATGTCCGAGTTCGATCGCGCCAGCGGTACCAACGGCATCCATGCCGCCGTGGCTCTTGATCACCACGCCGTCGAGCCCGAGGAAGACGCCGCCATTGCTCTCGCGTGGATCCATCGCTCTGCGCAACCTGTCGAAGGCCGGTTTGCCGATCACGTAGGCGAGCCTGGCGCGCAGCGAGCCGCCCATCGCGTTGCGAAGGTATTGCCGGATCTGGCGAGCCGTCCCTTCCGCCGTCTTCAGCGCGATATTGCCGGTGAAGCCTTCGGTCACCACCACGTCGACCGTGCCCTTGCCAAGGTCGTCGCCCTCGACGAAGCCATGGTAGTCGAGGCCGGGCAGCCCCGATTCTCGCAGCAGCTTCGACGCTGCCTTGACCTCGTCGAGCCCCTTGATCTCCTCCGTGCCGACGTTGAGGAGCCCCACCGTCGGCCGATCGAGATCGAACACGACTCGCGCCATCGCGGCGCCCATGATGGCCAGGATGACGAGGAAGCGCGCGTCGGCACCGATCGTGGCTCCCACGTCGAGCACGACAGAGCGCCCGCGCAGCGTCGGCCACAGCGCGGCGATCGCCGGGCGGTCGATGCCGTTCATCGTGCGCAGGCAGACCTTGGCCATCGCCATCAAGGCGCCGGTGTTGCCGGCCGAGACGGCGACGTCCGCCTCGCCCTTCTTGACCGCCTCGATCGCCATCCACATGGACGACACGCGCCGGCCGGCGCGCAAAGCCTGGCTCGGCTTGTCGGTCATCGCCACCGCCACCTCGGTGTGGTGGATGCTGGACCGAGCGGCGAGCGCGGAACGGGCGGCGAGCAGCGGCGCGATCTCGCCCTCCCGGCCGAAGAACACGAAACGGGCGTCGGGCCGACGGCGCAGTGCGATTGCGGCGCCCTCGACCATGACGGAGGGACCGTGATCGCCGCCCATGGCGTCGATCGCGATCCTGACCTCGCCGGTCATGGCAGCGCTCGGCGGCGCCGCTGGCGAGGAGGAAGATGGCGCGTCACGAGCGATCCTTGAGCCGGCTCAGCACAGCGAAGGCGGAGGGTGCCGGCGCGTCCTTCTCGCCGACAACCATGTCATCGAAATGAACGCCGGGCTTACGGGGGTAGGGATCGAGACCGAGCACCATGAACTCCACGGCCACGGCGCCGAGATCGATGGTGTCGTCGAGGATGGGATCGGGAGGGTCTTCCTGGTCGTCGTTGCCGCCGACCGGCGTCGTAAGCACCACCTCGACCTCGCCGCGGCTGCTGCGCCCGCGTGGCTCCTGGATCGGGGCCGCCGCGGGTGCGAAGCTAAGCTGGACGGGCTGCTCGATCGCGCTCTCGAACGGCTCCAGGCTCACGACGCAGGTCTGAGTCACCGTGGCCCTCACGCGCCCGTCGAGATCGACTCGCCCGCCGGCACGAGGCGTGAGGCGAAACGAGGCCTCGAGCGCCGCGACGCTCGGGAGGGCGACAGCCTCGGTGACCGCCGCGCATTCCTCGGGCGTCGCCGTCACGTCGAGGCGGCGTGCCTCGCCTTTCAGGGAGCGGACGTCGAAAGGGCGGGCGAAAGGTCCGCGCGGCGCGCGGGGCTGACGTGGAGCTTTCCCCATTCTCATGTCGGCTCCCTAACGAAGGCGGTGGCATCGGGAAAGCGCGGGACGCCATCCACGAAGGCCTGCAAAGGCGTCGTCGCCAGGGCCGCCGCGGCGGCTTCGACATAGTGGGTCAAGGCGGCGGCGTCGCGCTTGCCGGCGTAAACGTTTCGCGCAAGCGCATCGGTCAAGGTCTGCTGACCGCCGCGCAACGCCACATCATAGGCGGCGCTGCGACCGCCGAAGGCCTCCGCCATCGCTTTCATTCGCTTGGGTACGGTGGTGTCGCCCACGCCCATCTCGCGAAGCGTGCGGTCGAAATGCTTGAAGACGGTGTCGACGAGGTGCTGCGCCATCGCGGGCCCGGGCGCCTCGCAGCTTTGAAGACGCCGCAGCACGAGGATCGCGTGCAGCGCGAGGCTCTCGAACCGCCCCTCGAACGTGTCGGGCACATGCAGATCGGAGTAGAGCGCCTGCTGGCGGGACGCGGCCACGACCGAAAGGTAGAGCCTGTCGATCACCGCGTCGTTGCCGGCGCGTCGGAAAAGCCCGAATATCATCGGATCGAGCCCCGCTGCGGAGCCAGCGCCCCGGGCGGCACGCAAGCGTACCTTGCTTTCGTCACAAGCGGGGGTTAGGCATCGAGACCTTCGAACGCAAGCGAAACTTGCACTCGGCGGGCGTCAAGTAAGCCGGAGAGCCAGGCCCATGGTACCGTCAATCGCCGCACTCGGCCGGACGCGCCGCCGTGGCGACATGGTGGCCCGAATGGGAGCCGTTGGTCTCGCCGCGCTCGCGCTCTCCGGGTGCCTGGGTTACGACGGCGAGATCCAGCACGGTTACCAGCTCGATCCCGCAGTCGTGGCCGACGTCAAGCCCGGCCAGTCGGCCGAACAGGTGCTGGTGACGATGGGCTCGCCTTCGACGACGTCCACCGTCGGCGGCGATGCGTGGTACTACATCCAGCAGAAGACCGAACGCTCGATCGCTTTCATGCAGCCGACGATCACCGACCGGCGCATCTTCGCCGTCTATTTCGACAAGGGCAAGAAAGTGGCGCGTGTCGCCAACTACGGCCTGCGCGACGGCCAGGTGATCAACATCTCGACGGGTGCGACTCCGACGATGGGCGCGGACAACAACTTCCTCAAGGGCCTCTTCTTCAACTTCAACCCGTTCGGCGGGTTGATGCAGAAGAGCTGAGCTCGATCGTACACCGCTTCAGAGCGGCGGCTCGAAGCTCTCGATCTCGATACCGAAGCCCGACAATCCGACGTAGGTGCGCGGCGTCGACGTGCGCAACCGGATGGAGCGAACCCCGAGATCGCGCAGGATCTGCGCGCCAAGTCCGACCTCGCGCCATTCTCGCGTTCGCTCCTCCTCCGAGCCGGCGGCCTGCATGATGCCGGCCCGTGCCGGTACGCCGGCGGCCCCGTCCCGCAGGTAGATGAAGATGCCCCTGCCCTCCTGGCGGAAACGGGCGAACACCTTGCCGATCTCGACACCGCCTTTGATGACGTCCTCGACGATGTCGACGCGGTGCAGCCGGGTCGGCACGCCCTCCCCGCTCCCGATGTCGCCGTGCACGAAGGCGAAATGCTGCACGGGGTCGAAAGGCGTCACGTAGGCGTGGCCGGTCAGCGTGCAGCCGTCCTTCTCCACCGGGAAGGTCGAGACCCGCTCCACCAGCTTCTCGCGCGCCTGGCGATAGGCGATGATGTCGGCGACGGAAATGCGCTTGAGGGCGTGCTCCGCGGCGAAGGCTGCGATCTGCTCGCCGGCCATCACGGTGCCGTCGTCGTTGGCGAGCTCGCAGATCACGCCGACGAGCGGTAGCTTGGCGAGCTTGCAGAGGTCCACCGCCGCCTCCGTATGGCCCGAGCGCATCAGCACCCCGCCCTCCTTGGCGATGAGCGGGAACACGTGGCCGGGCCGCACGAAATCGGCGCTCCCCATGTTGCCGTTGGCGAGCGCGCGCACCGTGTTGGTGCGCTGCTCGGCCGAGATGCCCGTGGTGAGACCGTGGCGCGTGTCGACCGTCACGGTGAAGGCCGTGCCGAGGGGCGCGTCGTTGGCCGCAACCATGGGCGCGAGCTGCAGGCGCTTGGCGTCGTAGCCGGTGATTGGCGCGCAAACGATGCCGCAGCAGTGCCGAATGATGAAGGCCATCTTCTCCGGCGTGCACAAGGAGGCGGCAACGACGAGGTCGCCCTCGTTCTCGCGGTCGTCGTCGTCGGTCACGATCACGATCTCGCCGCGAGCGAAGGCGTCCACCGCCTGAGCGACGGCATGGGCTTTGGGGGACAAGGAACCTCTCTCGAACGACGGTGCGACGCGCATATGGGAGGCCGCTTACAGCTTTGCGCGCGAACAGGCGAGCGAGCCCACCTTGACTCTCACCCCGGCCAGCGCTGTCTGCCGTGTTCGCTCAGGGGAATGACGACAGATGCGATGGTGGCTGCGGCTCGTGCTGACACTGGTGTTCGGACCACCGGTCTGGTGGATCCTCACCGGCTACGTCGCGACCCAAGAAGGCTCTACCCTTGGTCAATGGTGGCAGAACGCGCCGAAGGTGCTCGCGGAGATCTACGTCCTCTATACGCTACCGGCGCTGCTCCTCTGCGCCATCCTGCTCGGCATCGACCGGCTGCTAAAATTCGGCTCTCTCGATCTCTTCACGGTCCTGGTATCGCCCCTCGCCGCCTTCGGCCTGGCCTGGACGGCGGTGCATTTCATCGACGAGCCGCATGTCGGAGCGGCCGGCGCGTCGCTGCCGCTCTTCGTTTGCTACGGCCTCGTCTGGGGCCTCACCATCCGCGAGCCGGGGCGCCGCCGCGACGGCGACCGCAGCGACGGCGCCTTCGTGGAGGCGCTGCTGCCGTCGGCCGCGGCCGGCCGGCCTGACGAAAGCCTCAAACAAGGCTAGGGTCGTCGCGAATGACCGATTACCATCTCGCCTTCTCGCCGCTCCTCGCCGTGCCGCTGCTCGTGGTGCTGGCGATCGCCGGCGTGGCGGTGGTGGCGCTGGGTCTCGTCCTGCGCCAGCGCGCGGTGTGGCTGCGCGCGCTCGGGCTCGCCCTGGTGCTGCTCGCTCTGCTGGATCCCTCGCTCGTCCGCGAGGACCGGACGCCCCTGAAGGAAGTCGTGGCTGTGGTCGTCGACCGCTCCGGCTCGAACGCCATCGGCGAGCGCACGGCGCAGACCGACGCGGCGCTGAGCGAGCTGACCAAGCGCCTCAAGGCGCTCGGCAACGTCGATGTCCGCGTGATCGAAGGCGGGCAGGAGAACGGTGCCAACGAGGGCACCCAGCTGTTCGCGGCGCTCAACGCCGGGCTCGCCGACGTGCCGGCCGAGCAGATCGCCGGCGTCTTCATGATCACCGACGGCGTGGTCCACGACATTCCCGCCAAGGCCGCCGCGCTGGGCTTCGCCGCGCCGCTGCACGCGCTGATCACCGGGCACGAGGGCGAGCGCGATCGGCGCATCGAGCTGACCGAGGCGCCGCGGTTCGGCATCGTCGGCAAGGAGCAGACGATCTCGCTCAAGGTGCTCGACACCGACAATCGCGGCGAACCGGTCAGTCTCGAGGTTCGGCGCGACGGCGTACCGGTCTCGACGATCCAGGCCTCGGTCGGCGAGACGATCAAGTTGCCGATCAAGATCGAGCATGGCGGCAACAACGTCGTCGAGCTGGAGGTCGCCGCGCTGCAAGGCGAGCTGACCACGCTCAACAACAAGGCCGTCGTCACGATCGACGGCGTGCGTGACAAGCTGAAGGTGCTGCTGGTCTCGGGCGAACCGCACCAGGGCGAGCGCATGTGGCGCAACCTGCTGAAGTCCGACGCCAACGTCGACCTCGTGCATTTCACCATCCTGCGGCCGCCGGAGAAGCAGGACGGCACGCCGATCAACGAGCTCTCCCTGATCGCCTTCCCCACGGCGGACCTCTTCGGGCGCAAGATCAAGGACTTCGACCTCATCATCTTCGACCGCTACTCGAATCAGAGCGTGCTGCCGCCGGTGTACCTCGACAACATCGTGCGCTACGTCCGCGACGGCGGCGCGCTGATGCTGGCGGCGGGCCCGGACTTCGCCAAGACCGAGGGCATCTTCTTCTCGCCGATCGGACGCATCGCCCCGGCGCGACCGGACGGCACGGTGATCGAACGCGGCTTCCGCGCCGGCGTGAGTCGTGACGGGGAAAAGCATCCCGTCACGCGTGGCCTCATCGGCTCCAAGCAGTCGCCGCCGGCCTGGGCGCCCTGGTTCCGCCAGATCTCGGCCGACGTCACCCGTGGCACCTCGGTCATGGACGGGGCCGACGGCCGGCCGGTGCTGGTGCTCTCGCGCGAGGGCAAGGGACGCGTCGCCGAGCTGCTGTCGGACCAGATGTGGCTGTGGGCCCGCGGCTACGACGGCGGCGGCCCGTACCTCGACCTGTCGCGCCGCCTCGCGCATTGGCTGATGAAGGAGCCCGACCTCGAGGAAGAGGCGCTGCGCGCCAGCGCCGACGGCAAGCGCTTCACCGTGACCCGCCAGAGCCTCAAGGACGAGGTGCCTCCGGCCGTGGTCACCCTTCCGTCGGGACAAACCGAGACGGTGAAGCTCGCCGCCGGCGAGCCCGGCCTTTGGACCGGCGCGATCGAGGTCAAGGAACTCGGTCTCTACAAGGTCAAGGATGGCGACCTCTCCATTCTCGCCAGCGTCGGCCCCGAGAACCCGCGCGAGTTCCAGGAGGTCGTCTCGACCCCGGACAAGCTGCGCCCGCTCGCCGAGGCGACCGGCGGCACAGTCCGCCGCCTCGCCGACGGCTCGGCCGGTGCCGTCGCGCTGCCCCGCATCCTGGAGATGCGCGACAGCCCGTTCTACGGCGGCTCGGACTACGCTGCCATCCGGCGCACTGGCGCGAGCGAGGTCAAGGGCATCGGCCTGGCACCGCTCGCCATCGGCTTCATCGGGTTGGCGATCCTGCTCGGCAGCCTGCTGACGGCCTGGCTCTACGAGGGGCGTGGCGCGCGGGCCTGACCGCTGAGCACCGCTGAGCTTTGTTGCGGCTGTCACCGCGTTGCGGCATCGTCGGCGCATCCTCGAGGAATGGGTGAATGACGCCGGTCGGCCTGTTCGAACTCGTGCTTGCCCTCCTCGCCGGTGCGCTGGTCCTCTCCTCGCTGGCGAGCCGCACCGCCCTGCCGCCGGCCGCAGCTCTCGTCGTGGGCGGAATGGTGTTGGCGCTCGCGCCCGGCGTGCCGGCCTTCGACCTCGATCCCGACCTCATCCTCGTGCTGTTCCTGCCGCCGCTGCTGATGGCGTCGGCCTACAACACGGCCTGGCGCGACTTCCGTGCGGCGATGGTGCCGATCCTTCTGCTGGCCGTGGGAGCGGTCGCCTTCACCACCTTCTGCGTGGGCTGGGCCGTGCATCTCGTCGCGCCAACGCTGCCGCTCGCCGCCTGCTTCACCCTGGGCGCGATCGTCTCTCCGCCGGACGCGGTCGCGGCCAAGGCGGTGCTGCAGGGGCTTCACCTGCCGCGGCGCCTGTCGACGATCCTGGAGGGCGAAAGCCTCGTCAACGATGCCTCGGGTCTGGTGCTCTACCGGTTCGCGGTGGCCGCGGCGATGACGGGCACCTTCAGCGCGCCGCAGGCGATCGGCCGATTCGCCTGGCTCGCGGTCGGCGGTCTCGGGGTCGGTCTCGTCTTCGGCCTGATCGTCACCGAGCTGCTACGCCGCATCAGACGGGCCGATCTCGCCATCGCCCTGACGCTGATCTGCTCCTGGGCGATCTACATCCTTGCAGAGCGCCTCGGCGCCTCGGGCGTGCTCGCCGTGGTCGCCAGCGGCATCCTGTTCGGCGTCCTCCAGCACGAGACGCTCGACGCCGCGATGCGGATGCAGGCCTCCGCAGTCTGGACGTTCCTCGTCTACGTGCTCGAAGCCTTCGTCTTCGTGCTGATCGGGCTTGCGTTGCGCGGCGTCCTGCATCGGCCCAATGGCGCCATGCTGGCGAGCGCACTGCCGGTCATGTCGACGACCATCGCCGTCGTCGTCCTGTCCCGGATGATCTGGGCGGTCGCGGCGGGCACGCTGCCGCGCCTGCTCTCGCGCCGGCTGAGAGCGAGACAGCCGCAAAACGCGATCCGTTACCGGGTGGTCGTGGGCTGGGCGGGAATGCGCGGCGTGGTGACGCTCGCCGTCGCACTCGCGCTGCCGGAGGATTTCCCGGCGCGCGACCAACTCCTGCTCGCCTCCTTCGCCGTGATCCTGTTCACGGTGCTGGTGCAGGGCACGACGCTCGGCCCTTTGATTCGCGCTCTGGGCATCGCCTCGCAGCAGGATCTCGAACGCGACCCGATGAACGAGGCCGGCGCGCGCGCCGCCGTCGCCTTGGCTTCGCTCGCGGCCGTGGAGGCGATGATCAGCGCGGCGGGTGCCCTGCATCCGCAGCTGATCGAGGAATACCGCCTGCGCGCCAAGGCGACGGCGCTCCTCCGCGACGACCCCGAGGCGATCAACGGCCGCCGCATCGCGCATTTCACCGCCGCCACCGCAGCCACGGCGGCCGGACGCGCCGAGTTGATCCGCCTGCACCACGAGGGGCAGATCCACAGCAGCGTGCTGGCGCTGCTCGAGGAGGAGTTCGATCTCGAAGAGCTGCGCCTGCGTCGCCTCGGCAGCCTCGCCGCCGGCTCTCCCTTGCCGCGCAGGCCGCTTTGGCGACGAAACCGTCGCGGCTCCGCGACCGCCGCCATCATAGCAGGCCGATGAGGATCATCCCGATCCGAAGGCGATCGAAGCGGGTCGAGCCCGACGCGCGAAAGGTCGGCGTCGAGGTACAATCATCGATTTTCGGAGAAAATCATTCTCCAATCGGACAAGGTTTCCCTCTGTAACCTTGCACGCGGGCCACTGCGACGAGCCCCCG
>CAZZWW010000064.1:0-10912 GCA_964657815.1 Vulcanimicrobiota bacterium
GGCGGCGCCGCCGCGACCGCCGGAGTGGGCTCGTGCGCGAGCGCGTGTTCGATCGGAGCCGCCGCCAGCACCGGGGCCGTCGGTGCCTGATCGAGGGCCGGCTCTTGGAACAGGTCGGCTTGCGTGACAGGTGCGGCGACCGGGGCGGGCGCGACGGCCGGCGCACCGAGCTCGGGCCGCTCGGCGCGCGTCGTGGCACCGCTCACGGCCAGCCGGTCCGGGGCGAGCGCTGCGCGGAGGCGATCGACGGAGCGCACGGCCATGCCGAGCGCCATCGTCACCACGCCACCGGAGAAGAGCACCGCGCCGGCGATGAAGGCCGACCAGCCGCGCTCGGAGAGGATGTCGCCGTAGCCGGAGACCATCTCGTAGGCGCCGACGGCAGCCATCGCGAGGCCGACGACAAGCACGATACCGCTCATGCAAAACTCCGGAACGCGCATCCAGCGGCTGTTAGGACGACGCAATTGTTAATATAGCTGCGATTTCCGAAGCTTGCAAAAGTCCAGCGGCGAGGTTCGCGCCTTTGTCCACCGCCGAGGCGTTGCCGCTGCCGGTTCAGGGTCCTACCTATCGCGCCGACGCACAGCCGTGCGCGCCATCGTCCCAGGAGACCGTATGTCCTTCACCCTTCCGGAGCTGCCCTACGCCCACGACGCGCTTCAACCCTACATGTCCAAGGAGACCCTGGAGTTTCACCACGACAAGCATCACCAGGCGTACGTGACCGCGGGCAACAACCTGCTGAAGGACAGCGGGCTCGAGGGCAATTCGCTCGAGGAGATCGTCAAGAAATCCTACGGCAAGAACGCCGGGCTCTTCAACAATGCGGGACAGCACTACAATCACACCCATTTTTGGCAGTGGATGAAGCCGAACGGCGGCGGCAAGCCACCGGTTTCGATCGGCAAGGCGATCGACGACGCCTTCGGCTCGTATGATCAGTTCAAGGAGCAGTTCGTGCAGGCCGGCATCACCCAATTCGGCTCGGGCTGGGCCTGGCTCGCCGTCAATGACGGCAAGCTCCAGATCGGCAAGACGCCGAACGGCGAGAACCCGCTGGTGCACGGCGCCGTCCCGATCCTCGGCTGCGACGTATGGGAGCATTCCTACTACATCGACTACCGCAACCGTCGCCCGGACTACCTCAAGGCGTTCCTGGACCATCTCGTCAACTGGGAGCACGTCGAGGCGCTGCACGCCAAAGTAGCGTAAGCCGCTACGCGGCCCGGGGCACCCGGCGACTGTCCCGCAACCTGGCCGTATCGGCCAGGAAGGCGTCGATGGTCGCCGCGAGGTCGTGGGCCTGGAGGCCGACGTCGGTCGCCGACTGGTGGACCTGCGCGGCGGATTGGTCGGTCTCTCCGATCGCCGCCGCGAGACGCTTCATGCTGTCCGCCGCCTCCCCGGCGGCCTTCGCCGCATCGGCGGCGTTGCGCGAGATCGCGGTCGTGGCGGTGGCTTGGCGCTCGACCGCGACCGCGATGACCGCCGAGAACTGTTCGGCTCGCGCCATCGTCGCGTCGATCGCCTCGATGGCCTCGACGGCCTGGGACGTGGCCGCCTGGATTGAGCGGACGTGGTCGGCGACGTGATGCGACGCGCGCGCCGTCTGGCCGGCGAGCGACTTGACCTCTTGCGCGACGACGGCGAAGCCGCGCCCGCTCTCGCCGGCGCGCGCCGCCTCGATCGTGGCGTTGAGCGACAGCAAGTTGGTCTGTGCCGCAATCGACTGGATCAGCCCGATGATCTCGTCGATTTTCTCAGACTTTGTGAACAAACCCTTGATGACGCTGCTGGTCTCGGCCGTCGAGCGGGTCGCGGCGCTGACCATCCCGCGGGTCTGCTCGACCTGACGCTCGATCTCCCGGATCGAGGCCGAGAGGTCCTCCGAGGCGTCCGCCACGGTGGAGACGTTGGCGGACGTCTGGCGGATGGCCGCAACCGCGCTTTCCGCCCGCGCCGTGGTCTGGTTGGCGATGGAGGCGAGGCTGTCGGCGGCGACCTGCATCTGGTCGCTCAGGCCACCGACCTCGTGCAGCGAACGGCCAATCGACGATCGGAAGGTTTCGACCCGCTCGTCGGTGCGGGCGTGGCGCTCTCCGGATCGACGGGACTCGATCGCCGCGGTCTCCCGCAGCCGCTCGCGATCGACCAGCCGCGCCTCGAAGGAGGCGATCGCTCGCGCCATCGTGCCGACCTCGTCGCGGCGGTCCAGACCGGGTATGGAGGTCTGGTAGCGCTCTTCGGCCAATTGCGTCGTGACGAAGGCAAGTTGGCGCATCGGCTTCATCTGCCGCGCGAACACCACGCGCATGACCAGGATCGCCGCGGCGATGGCGACCAGCGCGCCGAGGCCGTAGAACACGAGGAGGGCCAGGGCGCGGTGCCACGCGATCTGGGTGTCGTAGGCGATCGCGACGCGCAGCCCCTTCGTGCCGGTATGCACGGCCTGTTCGACCACCACCATATCCCGCTGCCAGCTCGCGGAGGGATTGCCGAGCACACGCGCCGCGGCCGCATCCGTGTCGGCATCGATGGTCTTGCGGAAGACGAACAAGGTGCGTCCATCGACACCGGAGACGGCCGCTGCGAGGACGTCCGGGTCGATGTCCAGGTTGCCGGGAAAAGGTCGGGGCCGGGTGTCGGGCGCGGAGGTGGCGACATCTTGCAGGAGACGCGTGACCGCCGTCGCGGCGCAATCACCGCGGCGCGCGAGTTCGCCGTAACCGAGCCAGAGCGACATCAGGCTGGCGCACAGGGCGACCCCCATCAGGGTCACGCCGACGATGGAGGCGCAGAGGGCGAGCAACGGCGTGACGATCGAGCGCTCGGGCGGTCCGATCGCCGGGCTGGATCGCTGGAGGGCGGGAGGCACGTTCGCGTCACCGGAGCCGCAGAGGCTTCGCGCCTCAAGGATGCTGAAGACGCTTGCAGAACATCCTTAAGCCTCCTTGAAGCCACCCTGAGTTGCAAAAAGCGTGGACAGCCGCCACAGGGTGGCGCTTCGTTCCCGGAGCAGGTCGCGGAACCCGGCGGAGAGCAGGAAGCCGAGTTCGCGTTCGCGGCTCTCCAGCACGGGATCGAGCCGACGCAACGCGTCGTCGACATAGCCTGGGTGGCACATGACCAGGTGAGACGGCCCCGGCGCCTTCAGGTAGCGTGCGAAATGCTCGGCGTAGGGTTCGGCGGAATCGAAGGTCGAGAATCCGGCGAACCCGTCGTTGGTTGCCAGCCCGGCGCGATGGGCGGCGACGGCAAAGCCCTGCGCCAGCACGGCGACGCCGATCGCCTTGACCGGCGTCGAGACGCGCCGCAGCGTGCGCAGCGGCCGATCCCCGCTGTCCCGCAACCAGGGCGTCCATCCGCGGCGGCCGAGCGCCTCGATCAGCAGGCGGCGGATCGGGGCGAGCACGTGCACGTGCTGGTGACCGTCGACGTGGTCGGGCGGCCGTCCGGTCGCCGCGGCGAAGGCCGCGAGCTGGCGGTCGATCTCGGCGGCCAACTCGTCGAGCGGCAGGGTGCCGCGCCGCGCCGCGGCGACCAGCGCGCCGATGCCCGGCAGCGTGCCCCCAGGTGCCAGCCTCGGCATCGCGCCGAGCGGGCGGTCCAGCGTCAGGTTGAGGTGGAGCCCGATGTCGGCGCGCTCGGCGAAGGGGCGCAGCGCGGCCGCGGCCTCCGGCCAGTCGGCCGAGGTGACCATGGCGCTGGCGGCGGTCAGAACCCCGGCCGCGAGCGCCTCCAGGATGCCGCGGCTGACGCCGGGCGCCATCGCGTAATCGTCGGCACAGAGCGCGAAGGTGAAGGGAGCCGCCACCCGCCGCGCCTAGCAGCGTCGCGCGGCCTCAGGCAAGGCATGAGGTCTTCGTTAACCGGAAGCCTCGATTTTCCCGCACGGAGCTGCGCAGGTGCCGTCGCGGGCGCGAAGGGCTATGATGCGCGACCCACCCCATGGATCCGTGAATCAGCGAATGACGACCGACGCCGGCTCGCACCGCACCGAACTCTCCGTGATCGTGCCCGTGCTCAACGAGGCCGACAACGTCGCGCCCCTGCTGGCGCGGTTGACGCCGATCCTGGAGCGCTGCTCGACCAGCCACGAGATCATCTTCGTCGACGACGGCTCGACCGACGCGACGGTGGCCGCGATCGGCCGTGCCCACGACGCCGACCCGCGCGTCGGCGTCGTGTCGCTGAGCCGCAACTTCGGCAAGGAGGTGGCGATCGCCGCCGGGCTCGACCACGCCGCCGGCGCTGCCAGCGTGATCATCGATGCCGACCTCCAGCATCCGCCCGAGATGATCGAGGCCTTCGTCGAGAGATGGCGCGAAGGCTACAAGAACGTCTACGGCCAGCGTGTCGACCGCTCCGGCGACAGCCCCATGCGCCGCGCCCTGACGCAGCGCTTCTACAAGCTCTTCGGCTCGGTCGGCGAGACCCGCCTGCCGGAAGGCGCGGGCGACTTCCGGCTGCTCGATGCCGAGGCCGTGGCGGCGCTGCGCCTGCTGCGCGAGCGCGCCCGCTTCAACAAGGGGCTCTACGCCTGGATCGGCTTCAAGTCGGTCGGCGTGCCCTTCGCCGTCGAGGACCGGGCGCACGGCCAGTCCAAGTTCTCCTACCGCAAGCTCACACGCTTCGCGCTCGACGGCCTCATGTCCTTCTCGACCATGCCGCTGATGGTATGGACCTACATCGGCACCGCGATCTCGGTCGTCTCCATGTGCCTCGCCATCTATTTCGTCGGCGAGACGCTGGTCTATGGCAACGACGTGCCGGGCTTCGCCTCGATCATCGTCTCCGTCACCTTCCTCGCCGGCATCCAGCTGCTGACGTTAGGAATCCTCGGCGAATACATCGGACGCATCTTCGCCGAGGTGAAGGGCCGGCCGCTCTACATCGTGGAGCGGCGGCTCGGCCTCGGCGTCATGCGGGTGGCGGAGCAGATCACACCGCGCGAGCAGGTCGCCGACCCGCGCCGGCCGCTGGTCGGCCCGCATGCCTGAGCCTTCGCCCGATGTATAGGTCGCTCGCCTCCGTCGGCGGCTTCACGCTGCTGTCGCGCGCCACCGGCTTCCTGCGCGACATCGTGCTGAGTTCGGTGATCGGCGGTGGCGCGTTGGCCGACATCTTCTTCGTCGCCTTCAAGCTGCCCAACCACTTCCGCGCGATCTTCGGCGAGGGCGCCTTCAACGCCGCCTACGTGCCGTCCTACAGCCAGGTGCTGGAGCAGCGCGGCCCCGAGCCGGCGCACGAGTTCTCCAGCATCATCTTCACGCTGCTGCTGCTCTCGCAGGTCGTCCTGCTGGCGCTGGCCTGGCTGTTCATGCCCACCGTCGTCGACCTGCTGGCGCCGGGCTTCCGCCGCAACCCGCACGATTTCGCGCTCGCCGTGTCGTTCACGCGGATCACCTTCCCCTACCTGCTCTTCATCACGATCAACACGCTGCAATCCGGCACGCTCAACGCCAACGGCCGCTTCGCCGCCGCCGCCTTCGCGCCGGTGCTGCTGAACGTGTCGACGGTCGTGTTCTTGGGCGTCGCCTTCCTGTTCCCCAACGCCGGCTATGCCGCCAGCGTCGGCACGATGGTCTCCGGCGTGCTGCAGGTCGGTCTGACGGGCTACGCCTCCTGGCGTGCCGGCATCCTCGAGCACCTCGTGCGGCCGCGCTGGACCGCCGACGTGAAGCGCTTCTTCGTGCGCCTGGGGCCGGCGGTGATCGGCTCGGCCGGCGCCCAGATCGCGATGTTCGCGGACACGATCATCGCAACGCTGCTGCCGGTCGGCGCCGTGTCCTCGATCTACTACGCCGACCGCATGTACCAGCTGCCCCTCGGCGTCATCGGGATCGCGGCAGGCACGGTGCTGTTGCCCGAGATGAGCCGTCGCCTCGCCGCCGGCAACGAGGCCGAGGCCTTCCGGGCGCAGAACCGCACCATCTCGCTGTCGATCGCGCTGACCGCACCGTTCTTCGTCGCCTTCATCATGCTGCCCGACTGGATCATGCGCGCGGTGTTCGAGCACGGCGCCTTTACCGGCGCCGCCGCCGACCGCTCCGCCGGCGTGCTCGAGGCCTACGGCTTCGGCCTGCTCGCCATCGTGCTGATCCGCTCCGCCACCGCGAGCTTCCTCGCCCGCGGCGACACCACCACGCCGATGGTGGTGGCGCTGCTCGGCTTCGCCTTCAACGTGGCGCTGAAGCTCGCCCTGTTCCGCCCCTTCGGCGCCGTCGGCCTCGCCATCGCGACGGCGGCGGGCAGCTGGTGCAACCTCGGGCTCCTGGTGATCCTCGCCCTGCGCCGCGACCAGATGCGCCCCGACATGACCATGGCCCGCGTCGGCGCGGCGGTGGCGGCGGCGTCGTTCGCGTTGGCCGGAGCCACGCTGATCGGCCCGGGCTTGTCATGGCTGGTCTTCCGCCACGCTCCGCGCTTCGCCTTCGAGCTGACCTTCCTGTCGACCACGGTATTCGGCGGGATCGTCTACACAGCCGTGCTGATCGCGGCCCTCTATGGGGCGGGTGTAGACCTCCCCCTGCCTCGGCTGATGCTCAGGGCGCGGACGGCTTAGCCGGGGCTGGTCCCCAGACGGACACGCTCGCTGGCCAAGCACGTGGTCTCAACCATGTGTCGTATCGCGCTCGACCGTCTGCGAGGGCACGGTGCGAAGCGGCAGGGAGTGTCGTGAGGTCGACAGATCGCGAGAGCCAAGTGATCGACGCGTAAAAGCTCGAGATCGCCGATGGCGAACTTCGCGTTCGTTCCCGTCATGCCGCCATCGTCTACGCGCAGGCGCTCATGAGACCGTTGGTGCCTGCAGGCGTCAGCTGACGATCACACCGGCTCTCGCCCTCAGCTCGACAGCGCCGACAGCACCCGCGCCCACGAGCGGGCGCCCTTGTGGAAGGACGTGAGCTCGTACTTCTCGTTGGGCGAGTGGATGCGGTCGTCCTCCAGGCTGAAGCCGATCATCAGCGTGTCCATCTTCAGCGCGTCCTTGAACGAGCCGACGATGGGGATCGAGCCGCCGCAGCCGGCCATCACCGGCTCGACGCCCCATTCCGCCTGCAGCGCGCGGCGAGCCCGCGTCAGGGCCTCCGAGGAGAACGGCAGGGCGATCGCGCCCGAGGCGCCGTGCGAGAGAAACTCGGCGGTGCAATCGTCCGGCAGCCGCGCCTCGACGAAGGCGCGGAACGCCTTCGCGACGGCTTGCGGATCCTGGTTGGCGACGAGGCGGAACGAGAATTTCGCACTGGCCTGCGCCGGCAGCACGGTCTTCGAGCCCTTGGCCGTGTAGCCGCCGACGATTCCGTTGATCTCGCAGGTCGGGCGCGACCACAGCATCTCCAGCACGGAGCGGCCGTGCTCGCCCGCCGGCACCGAGAGCCCGACGTCGCCCAGGAACTTCTGCCCGTCGAACTTGAGCGCGTGCCACTGGTCGGCGATGTCGGGCGGCAGCTCGGCGACGTCGTCGTAGAAGCCCGGGATGGTGACGCGGCCCTCGTCGTCGTGAAGGTCGGCGACGACGCGTCCGAGCACCCGGATCGGGTTGATCGCCGGACCGCCGAACATGCCGGAATGCAGGTCGCGGCTGGGTCCGTGGATCACCACCTCTTCCAGCACCAGGCCGCGCAGCATCGTGGTGATCGCCGGCGTCTTGGCGTCCCACATCAGCGTGTCGCAGACGAGCGCCATGTCGGCGCGCAGCTCTTGTCTGTTCTCGTCGAGGAAGGCCGGCAGCGAGGGCGAGCCGGTCTCCTCCTCGCCCTCGAGCAGCACGGTGACGTGGCAGGGCAGCCCGCCGGTCTCGCGGAAGGCGCGGCAGGCCTCGACGAAGGTCATCAGCTGGCCCTTGTCGTCGGCGGTGCCGCGACCGGCGATCTGCTTGCCCCCGGGCGCCTCGACGATCTTCGGCTCGAACGCCTTGGTGACCGTCCACAGATCCAGCGGGTCGGCGGGCTGTACGTCGTAATGTCCGTAGAAGAGCACGCGTGGCACGTCGGGCCGCGCCGCCTTGGCGGTCGCCACGACCATCGGGTGCCCGGCGGTCGGCCGCACCGCGGCCTCGAAACCGATCGCGGTCAGCTCGTCCGCCGCCCATTGCGCCGCCCGCTGGCACTCCGCCTTGAAGCTCGGGTCGGTCGACACCGAAGGGATGGCCACGAAGTCGAGCAGGCGGCCGACCGCGGCGTCGAGGTTGCCGTCGATGCGCGAGAGCACGGTGTCGAGAGAGGCCATGGGCGAGGTCCTGCCGGTGAAATTTTTCTGATCGCGCGCTCACCCTAAAGGCTCATCCTGCTCGTAGGAACTTGGGATTAGATCCGAATGCCGCGCACAGCGCCGTGCGCCTCGAGCCAGCCATGCGTCTTCGTGCCGACTTCTGGGTGTCCGCCTATCTGCGTCGCTGCAACGTCGGCACCGCGAGCACCGCGGTGCTGCGCCGTCGCGGCTCCCCGGAGGCGGGTGCCGTCTACGTGAAACTCGATTGTCTCGATGGGCGCACGGCTGTCTTCGGACCGGCGCCGGAGAACGATGAACTTGGCGAGCGCCGCTTCATCAGGATCCACAAGAACGAGTGGATCGATCCCGCCGACGCGGAGGCGCGTCTCGCGCGAGCGATCGGCTTCGATCCCGACATCTGGATCGTGGAAGTCGAGAGCCGCGACGACGACGTCCAGATCGACGTCGTCGACGGGTCGTGATGGTGACCGAGATGTTTCTGCAACAGCCGGCTTCCGCTCACGTCTCGGTGAGGTTCCGTTAACCTCGCCCGCTCCAATATGACGTCGGACGAAATCACCGTCCGCTGGTTCACGGAGCCGGATCGATGGGCGACCTCATCGTCAAGTCATTTGTCAAATCGCTGCCCGCGCACGACCTCGACGCCGGGCACAGCGCCGACATCCTGTTCTTCACGGGCGTCCGCTATTTCCGCATGGAAGAGCCCGTCGAGTTGCCGGCGCTCTCCCGGCTCGCCAATCCCAAGTTGCTCACGAAGCGTCGCCTCTCGCCAGACCAGCGCCGCGCCGCCAAGCTCAAGCGCGAGCAGAGGCGCGAAGCGCTCGCCTGATCAGTACGGCGAGATCACGGCGTAGGGCGGCACGTTGTAGTAGGGCTGCCGCGGCGGCGTGGAATAGACCCGCACGGGGAAAGGCTTCTCGTAGGGCGGGATGACGACGGCGCGACCGGTCGGCACGGAGCGCGGAAACGGGTAGCCGGGGGTCGGCGCGGGATACTCCAGATATTGCTGCGCGGCCGCCGGGGCGACGCAGCCGGCCGCCAGTGCCAGTCCGAGAAGAAAAGTCCGCATCGTTTCGCCCTCCGTCCGCGCAATGAACGCGCGAACCCCTGCGAAAGATTCAACGGCCCCCGAACCTGCATCGGCATGGTGAACGCGGCCTCAAGGGCGCCATCCCTCGAAGACGATCTGCGCGCCGGCGGCGGCGGCCCGCGCCGCGTCCTCCGATGAACGCACCGTCCAGGACGTGAGCGGCAAACGGGCCGGCCGCGCGTCGAGGCTGCCGATGCTCCAGGAGAGGAAGTCGCAGCGCGGCAGCACCAGTGGGTCGGTCGCCTCCCGACCCGGACCGACCAGCCCGACCGGACACGGCGCGTTCCTGCAGCGGGCGACGATGGCTGGATCGAAGCTCTCCAGGACCACGGGACCGCCGTAGCGCCCGATGCGGTCGAGCACCGCGTCGGCGAGGCTCGCGTCGGGGACCGACTTGATCTCGATCACCAGGGCCACCCGGCCGGCGACGGCCGCCAGAAAGGCGTCCAAGGTCGGGATCGCGTTGCCGTCGCGCAACGTGACGGCGCGAAGCGCGGCGGCGTCGAGATCGGCGACCGCCTCGGGGCGTCCGGCCAGCCGCTCGAGCGTCGCGTCGTGGATCACCACCGGCGCGCCGTCGCGCGAAAACAGCACGTCGCACTCCACGCCGTACCCCGCCTCGACCGCTTCGAGGGCCGCCGCGATCGTGTTCTCGACCGGTCCCGGTCCGCCGCAGCCGTGCAGCCCGCGATGCGCGATGGGCCGCGCCAGCATCCGCGCCAGGCTGTCGGCGCCCGGCATCAACCGGCGACGGCGAACAGCGCCTCGACCTCGACCGCCGAGTCGAGCGGTACCTCGGCGACGCCGATGGTGGAGCGGGCGTGCCGCCCCTTGTCGCCCAGCACGTCGACCATGACGTCGGAGGCGCCGTTCATGATCGGCGCGACCGCCGAGAAGCCGGGCGCCGTGTTCATGAAGCCGCCGAGCCGGATGCAGCGCTCGATGCGGCCGAGGTCGCCCAAAGCCGCCTTGGCCTGGGCGAGAATGTTGATCACGCAGAGTCGCGCCGCCGCCTTGGCCGCCGCCTCGTCGACGCCGCCGCCGATCTTGCCTTTGTGCTCGGGCGCGAGCTTGCCGTCGGCGCCGAGCGCCAGTTGGCCGGAGATCACCAGCAGCGTGCCGTGCAGCACGAAGGGCACGTAGTTGGCCACAGGCGCCGCCGGTGTCGGCAGCGCGATGCCGAGCTCTTTCAGGCGGTCTTCGATGGTGCTCATGGGTCGGCGTCTCCTGGCGATGCGGCCCCGTCTAGGCGGATCGCGAGGTCTCGGGCAAGTTCGCCTGGCCGAGGCGAATGATTCGAATGCCCGCAATTCCGCCATCGCCTTCGGCCAAGCCATTCTGACTCATCGGGGGTCTACGCGTCACATGATCGGTTCCGTCTCCGCGCGCCTCCTTCTCGCCGCCACGATGCTGGCCGCGTTGGGGGCAGCCCGCGCCGAGGGACCGTCGCGCGACGCGATGGTCGGGGCAGCCAGGCCGGCGCCCGACGTGCCGCTGGCCGACCATCGCGCGATCTACCGGGTGACCCTGCTCAAGGCGACCGGCACCAAGAGCCCGACGTCGGCGCGCGGAAAGGTCTCCTAG
>CAZZWW010000065.1:0-5437 GCA_964657815.1 Vulcanimicrobiota bacterium
GACCGGGCCGTCATCGCCGGCGAAAGGCGCCGAACCGTCGAGGCGCAGGCCGGCGAGTGCGCAGCGCGGCGAGCCAACGATAAGCACCGCGCCGCCCGGCGCCGGTGCGATCACGCCCTCGCCGACGCGCTCGACGATGCCAGCACCCTCGCAGCCCGGCACGAAGGGAAGCGGCATGGCGAGCGCGCCGACGACGGCCTCGCGATCACAGGTGGCCACCCCTGAGGCGATCATCCGCACCAGGATCTCGCCAGCTCGAGGTTCGTCCAGGTCGAGATCCTCGACGGCGAGCGGCGCGACGCGGGCGCGGGCAACGGCGGCTTTGACTCTCAAACGAGGCTCCGGGTGTTACCCGTTTCTAAAGAGCCAGGTCGCCCGCGCAAGCCGCGTGTTTACGCCGGGGGTGTGAAGCGAACGAAAGGTCGACGAATCGGCAGGGCGGTGCGGTTGCCGCGTCGTTCCCGCCAGATATTGTGTCTGGGCGCTTGAAGCGGTCTACAGCCGTCGATCGAACGCGTCTCGCTTCCGAGTCGTCGAAATTGGACTGTGTTGAAACGGCACGCCGGTGGCTATTCCGCGGCGATCAACTCAGCCGCGGCTCGCGCGATATCGGCATCGGACTGTCTCGGCAACGACGGATCGTGGCCGGCGTCGATCTCGCCGATCCGTCGCGCCATGTCGGCGACGACGAACTGGTTGAACCGGCCGACATGGAGGTACATCACCGCCGGCATCAGCACGAACTCGATCGCGCGCGGATTGCGCACCAGGGTCGTCAGGATGAAACGCCAGAACGGAATGGCCCAGCCGCGTCGGCGGAAGGTCATTTCCAGGGCGACCTTGCCGAAGATGCGCAGGTTGCGCGCCCAATGCCGGGCCTCGAACTTGACCTTCAGCTTGGGGCGGTTGAGCGCCAGGGCCACGTGCGTCAGGCGCTCGAAGAAGCGGCGCGGCTCGAACACGTGTTCCAGCACCGCCTTGTAGTCGCAGAGAACGTCGCGGCGCGGACGGAGCGTGCGGAAGTTCAGCCCCGTCGTGCACTGGTCGCCGCTGCCTTCCGGCGACTGCGACCATCCCTCGATGATGCGGCCTTCCTTTTCGAGCCGGCGCTGCAACTGCGTGTTGGGCAGAGAGGTTAGCAGCCCGACCATCGAGATCGGGATCGAGGTCGACTCGATCGTGGCGATCATGTCTTCGGCGACACTCTGCTTCTCGGTGTCGAAGCCGACGATGAAGCCGGCGATGGCGAAGATGCCCGCGTCGTAGATCTTGTGCACGCTGTCGCCGATCGAGCGGCGGGTGTTCTGCTTCTTCTGCATCGACACGAGCGTGGCGGTGTCGCCGCTTTCGATGCCGATGAAGACGACGAAGAAGTTGCAGTCGCGCATCATGTGCAAGAGCTCCTCGTCGTCGGCGAGGTTGAGCGACGCCTCGGTCGAGAACATGAAGGGGTAACCACGCTCGCGCTGCCAGGCGGCGAGCTCGGGCAGGAATTTCTTGAGCGCCTTCTTGTTGCCGATGAGGTTGTCGTCGACGAAGTCGACGTGCCCACGGTGGCCGAGATCCATTAGCCGCTGCAACTCGGCGAGGATCTGCGTCACCTGCTTGGTGCGCGGGACCCTGCCGTAGAGCTCGATGATGTCGCAGAACTCGCAGTTGAACGGGCAGCCGCGCGAGAACTGCACGCCGACGAAGAGGTAGTCCTTGAAGTCGATGAGGTCCCAGCGCGGGATCGGCGTCGTGGTGACGTCTGCCTGGAACTTGGGCGCGTCGTAGCGGCCGGATCTCGCGCCGGCCCGCCAGTCGCCGACGAAGTCCCAGATGATGTTCTCGACCTCCCCGAGAACGCGGAAGTCGGCGCGTTCGTAGATCTCGGGGCGCGAGGTCGGGTCCGGGCCGCCGACGCAGACCGGCACCTTCGCCTTGCGGCAGCGCTCGATGATCTCGACCGCGTGGTCGGCCTGGGGCAGCATGCCGCCGGTCATGACGATGTCGGCCCAGGCAAGGTCGGACTCCGTCAACTCGCCGGCGTTGCAGTTGACGAGGCGGAAGTCCCAGTCCTGCGGCAGCATGGCGGCGAGCGTCAACAGGCCGAGCGGCGGCGACGGAGCCAGCGCCCCTGAGATCTCGCAAGTGTCCTTCAGCGCCCAGAACGAATTGGGGTTGAAGCGCGGGAACACGAGCAGGCAGTTGCAGGGTGCGTGCTGCACTCCAGCGGAGACCGGATCGACGTCGCCTTCAGGTCGTCGAGCTTGGGCTGGCATCAGGTTTCCATCGGCGGCAGCGGCCGTAGAGCTAACCATAGGTGGTGATTAAAGCAATTAGCCGACGTCTAAATTGCGGCTGCCACAATAACTTACGTTACATAAAAATTTGGGCGGAGGAGCCGAGCCACGCTCCTCCGCACCAACAGAAGGATGTTAGAACGCCGCGTCGGGCAGCGCCATCGTCGAGGCCTTGCCGGCCTTGATCGCGGCGAAGAGGCCGGCGGTCTCGGGCAGGATGCGGTCGAAGAAGAAGCCGGCAGTCGCGATCTTGGCCTGATAGAACCCGGCGTCGCCGTTGGCCGTCGGCAGCTTGGCCGCGGCGATCTTCTCGGCCTGCGCCCAGAGGAAGCCGAGCGCCACGTAGCCGAACAGGCGGAGGTAGTCGGTCGCCGCGGCGGCGGCCTCTTCGGGATCGCGCAGGCCTTTCTGGGCGATCGTGGCGGTGGCGAGCTGCAGCGCACCGAACGCCTTGGCCAGTAGCTTGACGTGCTCGCCGATCGCCGGATCGTTGCTATTGGCCTCGATGAAGGCTGCTACGGGATGGAAGAACGCGCGCAGGTAGCGCCCGGCATGGGCCGGTAGCTTGCGGCCGACGAGGTCGAGCGCCTGGATGCCGTTGGTACCCTCGTAGATCATCGCGATGCGGCTATCCCGCACGAACTGCTCGACGCCGTGGTCTCGGATGTAGCCGTGGCCGCCGAACACCTGCACGCCGCGATTGGCGTTCTCGAAGGCGAGATCGGTGAAGAGCGCCTTTACCACGGGCGTCATCAGCTGACAGAGGTCGTCGGCTTGCTGCCGCGCCTTCGGGTCGTCGGCTTTGTGCGAGCGGTCGAGCGCGCGGGCGACCCAGCCCGAGAGGGCACGACAGCCCTCTGTCTCGGCGCGCATCCGCATCAGGTTGCGACGCACGTCGGGGTGCACGATGATCGGGTCGGCAGGCTTGTCAGGCGCCTTGGCGCCGGAGAGAGAGCGACCCTGCAGCCGCTCCCGGGCGTAGGCGACGGCGGATTGGTAGGCGATCTCGGCGAGGCCGAGGCCCTGGATGCCGACGCCGAGGCGCTCCTCGTTCATCATCGAGAACATCGCCGCCATGCCCTTGTTGGGCGCGCCGACGAGCCAGCCCATCGAATCGTCGAAGCTGATCTGGCAGGTGGCCGAGGCCTTCATTCCCATCTTATGCTCTAGGCCCGTGGTGGTGACGCCGTTGCGTGCGCCGGGGCGCCCGTCCTCGCTCGGCAGGAGCTTCGGCACGAGGAACAGGCTGATGCCCTTGATCCCCTTCGGCGCGTCCGGCAGGCGGGCGAGCACGAGGTGGACGATGTTCTCGCTGAGGTCGTGGTCGCCCGAGGAGATGAAGATCTTGGAGCCGGTGACCGAGTAGCTTCCATCCTGGTTCGGCCTGGCGCGCGTGCGCAACAGGCCGAGGTCGGTGCCGCAATGGGCCTCGGTGAGGCACATCGTGCCCGACCAGGTGCCGTCGACCATCTTGGGCAGGAAGCGGCGCTTCAACTCGTCGGAGGCGTGGGCCTTGATCGCCGTCGTGGCCCCGTGGGTCAGGCCTGGGTAGAGACCGAAGCTCATGTTGGTCGAGCAGATCATCTCCTCGACCATCTTGCCGAGCGAGATCGGCAGGTTCTGCCCGCCCCATTCCTCCTCGGCGTCGAGCGCGGTCCAACCTGCGTCGCAGAAGGCCTTGTAGGCCTCGGGAAAGCCCTTGGGCGTGCGCACCACGCCGTTCTCGAGCTTGCAGCCCTCGACGTCGCCCGTGGCGTTGAGGGGCAGCAGCATCTCCTCGCAGAACTTCGCCGCCTCCTCGAGCACGGTGTCGACGAGGTCGTCGTCGACACTCTCGAAACCCAGCGCCGCAAACTCACCGACGTCGTGCATCTCGCCGAGCACGAAGCGCATGTCGCGGATGGGCGCCTTGTAGACTTGCATGGTGTGTACCTACCAGTAGCCTCGTGGTGAGGAGCACCGCAGGTGCGTCTCGAACCACGAGGCGGTCCAAAAATGTCGCCTTCTTGATCCCTCGTGGTTCGAGACGCGGCTTCGCCGCTCCACACCACGAGGGGGTTGTTGCTAGTTCCTTAGCGGCTTCCCCGTCTCGAGCGTGTGCTCGATGCGGGCCAGCGTGCCGGGTGTCTTGATCAGGCGCATGAAGACGTGGCGCTCGAGAGCCAGCAGGTCGCCCTCGGTCAGCTCGTCGACCGGGTCGGCGGGGCCGCCGGAAAGCACCTCGGCAAGGCCGGCGGCGACGACGACGTCGTGGTCCGTCGCGATCCCGCGCTTGTGGAAGCCGGCGGCGGCGCCATCCATCGCGACGCGCCCCGAGGCGCCGGGCAGGCGGATGGTCTGCTCGACCGGCGGCTTGTAGTCGACCGCGAGCGCCAGCGCCTTCGCCTTGGCGTCGGCGAGAAGGCGATAGCGGTTCATCGTGATGCCGTCGCCCTCGCGCAGGATCTTCATCTCGCGCGCCTGCTCGGCGGACTTCGACACGGTTGCCGTCGACACCATCTCGAACACCTTCGAGGGCGCAGGCATCGGCCCCTTCGGCATCGTCGGGTCGGCCGCCCAGCGCACCAGCATCTCCTTGCAGCCGCCCCAGCCCGGGATCAGCCCGACGCCGCATTCCACGAGCCCGGCGTAAAGCTCGGCGTGGGCTTGCACGGCATCGGAATGCAGGAGGATCTCGCAGCCGCCGCCGAGCGCCATGCCGGCCGGTGCCGACACCACGGGGAACGGCGCGCGCTGCATCTGCGTGTAGGTGGTCTGGCCGGCGAAAATCAGCTTCTCGATCTCGCCCCACGCGGCGATGTTGGCGGCAAAGAGCGCGAGGCCGAGGTTGGCGCCGACGGAGAAGTTGGTGCCCTCGTTGTAGATCACCAGCGCCTTGTGCTCGGCCTTCACCAGCCTGATGGTCTTGCCGATCAGGTCCATGATCTGCTCGTCCATCGCATTGGCCTTGGAGGTGAACTCCAGGCAGAGCACGCCGTCGCCGAGGTCCCACACCGAGGCCGAGCCGTTCTTCAGAAGCGGCTTCTGCGCGAGCTTGATGTCCTCCAGCAGCAGCACGCCCTCGGGGCGCACGATGTCGTGGTAGACGCCGTCGAGGCCGAACACCTGTCGGCGGCCGTCCTCGACACGGTAGAAGGGACGCTCGCCGACGT
>CAZZWW010000065.1:5447-10388 GCA_964657815.1 Vulcanimicrobiota bacterium
GTCGGCGAGAAGCTTCGGCACCGGCAGGCTCTCGGCGCGGAGTCGATCCGCCAGCCAGGCCGCGCCGACCTTGTCGATCAGCTCGAACGGCCCCTCCTTCCAGTTGTAGCCGAGCTTCATCGCCTCATCGATGGCGGTGACGTCCGACGTCGCCTCCGGCAGCAGGCTCACCGCGTAGGCCAGCACACGGGTCATGACGCGATCGGCGTAGCGGCCGAGTTTGGAGTCCGTCTCCATCAGCTTGCGGATGCTCTTCTCCGCGCCCTTCAGCTCGGGAAACTCGTCGGCCGAGGCGACGGCGTAGTGCCCGGAGGCGAGATCGATCGCCTCCTTCTGCTTCGTCCCGCCCGACTTGTTCATCCGGTAGAAGCCGCCCTTGCCCTTGCGGCCGGTGTAGCCGTCGGCGATCATTGTCTCCAGCAGCGGGAAGTCGTGCAGCGAGGCATGGAACGCGTCCGTCTCGGGCAGCAGGCCGGCGAGGCTGGCGTTGATGTGCGGCATGAGGTCGAGCCCGACGAGGTCGAGCAGGCCGAACACGCCGGTCTTGGGGACGCCGAAAGGCTTGCCCATGACGGCGTCGGCCTCGCCGATCGTCAGTCGGCCCTCGATCGCCTCCTTCACCGCGACCTGCAGCCAGTACACGCCGAGGCGGTTGGCGATGAAGCCGGGGCTGTCGTTGCAGGCCACGATGCTCTTGCCGAGCTTCACGTCGGCGAAAACCTCCAGGCGCTTCACCGTCGTCGGCTCGGTGGCCGGCCCGGTCACGATTTCCAGCAGGCGCATGTAGCGCGGCGGGTTGAAGAAATGCGTGATGAGGAAGTCGCGCGCGAAGGCGTCGGGCATGCCCTCGATCAGCGAGGCCAGCGGGATGGTCGAGGTGTTGGAGGAGACGGGCGTGCCCGGCTTCCGCACCGCGTCGAGGCGACGGTAGAGGTCCTGCTTCACGTCGAGCCGCTCGAGCACGACCTCGACGATCCAGTCGCAGTCGGCGACCTGGCCGATGTCGTCCTCCAGGTTGCCGGGCGTGATCAGCCGGGCGTTGCGCGGCGTCGTCAGCGGCGCCGGATCGGCCTTCAGCATCTTGTCGATCGCGCCGCGTGCCGGCGCCGAACGGTCCTCGCCCCTGCCGACGATGTCGAGCAGCAGCACCGGCACGCCGGCGTTGGCGATCTGCGCGGCGATGCCCGACCCCATCACGCCCGACCCGATTACCGCGACCTTGCCGATGGCCTTCGCCGTCGGGGTCTCGCTCTTGATTTCACCCGACGTCATCAGATGCGCTCCATGATCGTGGCGATGCCCTGGCCGCCGCCGATGCACTGGGTCGCCAGCGCGTAGCGGCCGCCCTCGCGCTTCAGCAGGCTCGCCGCCTTGCCGGTGATGCGCGCGCCGGTGGCACCGAGCGGGTGGCCCAGCGCCAGCGCGCCGCCGTCGAGGTTCAGCGTCTCGTCGCGGATGCCGAGTTCGCGCATGCAGGCCAGCGCCTGGGCTGCGAAGGCCTCGTTCAGCTCGACGACGTCGATCTGCCCCATTTCGATGCCGGCCCGCGCCAGCGCCTTGCGCGTCGCCTTCACCGGGCCGATGCCCATGATGTCGGGCTCGCAGCCCGACACGGCGACGGCGGCGAGGCGCGCCAGCGGCTCCAGGCCGTGACGCTTGGCGAACTCCTCGGAGCAGACCAGCACGGCGGCGGCGCCGTCGGTCACCGGCGAGGAGGTGCCGGCCGTCACCGAACCCTCCTGGTCGAACGCCGGCTTCAACCCGGCCAGCGCCTCCTTCGATGTGTCGGCGCGGATGCAGCCGTCCTGGTCGACTGCGTGGCCGTTGGCCTGGATCGGCACGATCTCGGCGGCGAAGCGGCCCTCGGCCTGGGCAGCGGCCGCGTGCCCGTGCGAGCGCAGCGCCAGCTCTTCCTGGGCAGCGCGGGTGATCTGCCAGCGCCGCGCCACGTTCTCCGCCGTGTCGCCCATGTTCATGTAGGCGCCGGCCAGCTTGGCGTTGAGCGCCGGGTTCGGCATCGGGTTGAAGCCGCCCATCGGCACGCGGGTCATGCTCTCGACGCCGGCGCAGATGAAGGCGTCGCCCGCCCCGATGCCGATCTGCCCGGCGGCGATGTGGATGGCATGCATGGAGGAGCCGCAGAAGCGGTTCACCGTGACGCCGCCGACGCCGAGCGGCAGGTCGGCCTGCAGGGCGACGAGCCGCGCCATGTTGAGGCCCTGCTCGCCCTCGGGGAAGGCGCAGCCGAGGATCAGATCCTCGATCTCGTTCGCGTCGATCCCGGTGCGCTGCACCAGCGCGCGCACCACGTCGGCGACGAGATCGTCCGGCCGCACCCGCGCCAGCGCGCCCTTCTTGGCCGGGGTGAACGGCGAGCGGGCGTAGCCGGCGATGACGATGGTCTTCATGGCGTCGGTCCTTGCGGAATCTTGCGGCGGAGGCCCTGGCGGGCGAGCTGGAGTTCGGCGTCGCGCTCCACGGAGGCGAGGCCGTCGAGCGCTTCGGTGATGACGACGCGTTGCTCCTCGAGCTGGGCGCGGCGCTGGGCGATCTTGGCGAGCAGCGCCCGTGTCTGCGTCTCGTGGCGGGGGTCGGCGTCGTAAAGGTCGAGGTAGTCCCGGATCTCGCGGATCGAGAAGCCGAGCCGTTTGCCGCGCAGCACGAGGATCATGCGGGCGCGCTCGCGGTTCGAGTACACGCGCGTGGCGCCGAGCCGGCGCGGCTGGATCAGCCCCTGGTCCTCGTAGAAGCGCAGCGTGCGCGCGGTGATGCCGAGCTCCGCGGCGAGGTCGGTCACGGTGACCAGCATCTCGCCTTCGGGAAGGCGGCGGCGGCGCGTGCCTCTGACGGACGTGTCGAGTGCCAGCGTCACGCCCGCGCTCCCGCCGTTTCCTCGGCCACCAGATCCTTGCGCGACAGCTTGCCCACCGCGGTCTTCGGCAGCGTGTCGCGGATCACGATCTCGCGTGGACGTTCGATCTTGGAGAGGTAGTCTTCGAGGAAGGTCGAGAGGGCAGCCGGCGTCGCCCTCGCGCCCTCGCGCAGCACCACGAAGGCCTTGGCCGACTGGCCACGATAGTCGTCGGGGACGCCCAAGACGATGGCCTCGCGCACGTCGGGGTGCTGGTACAGCGCGTCCTCGATGGTGCGGGGATAGACGTTGAAGCCGCCGGACAGGATGATGTCCTTGATGCGGTCGACGATGAAGAGGTAGCCGTCGTCGTCCTTGTAGCCGATATCGCCGGTGCGTAGCCCTTGCGCGTCGAGCACGGCGGCGGTCTCCTCCGGCTGGTTCCAGTAGCCGCGCATCACCTGCGGCCCGCGCACCACCAGCTCGCCTTTCTCGCCCGTCGGCAGGAGGGCGCGGCTGACGGGGTCTCGAATCTCGACGATCGTATTCGCCAGCGGCAGGCCGATCGAGCCGTGCTTCACCTCGCCGTGAGCCGGGTTGCACGACACCACCGGCGAGGTCTCCGTGAGGCCGTAGCCTTCCACCAGCTTGGCGCCGGTGACCTTCTCGAACAGGGCGCCGATCTCCTGCGGCAGCGGCGCGCCGCCGGAGATGCAGAGCCGCACGAAGGAGAGGTCGGCGCGCCTCGCCTCGGCGCGCTTGGCGATGGCGCCGTACAACGTCGGCACGCCGGGGAACACCGTCGGTCTCGTGCGCATCATCGCCTTCAGCGTGGCATCGAGCTCGAACCGCGGCAGCAGGACCATCTGCGCCGCCATGCGCACGGCATAGTTCATGACGACCGTCATGGCGAAGACGTGGAACAGCGGGATGACGCCGAAGACGCGTTCCTCGCCCATGCGCCGGGTCGGGTCGAAGGCGACGTTCTGCTCGACGTTGGCGACGATGTTGGCATGGGTCAGCACCGCGCCTTTCGGCGTGCCCGTCGTGCCGCCGGTGTATTGCAGCACGGCGACGTCGTCGGCGCCGATCTCGACCGGTACGAAGGCGCGGGTCTCCGCCAGCAGCGCCGCGAAGCCGACGTGGCAGCCGTCGTCGGGCAGCCTGGCGATGCTTTTGCGCTTCATCACGCGATACAAAGCCGCCTTGGCGCGCGGCAGAGCGTCGGCGAGGCAGCAAAGCACCACCGTCCCGGCGCCGGCACGCCGGCAGGCCTTCGCGACCTTGGCGTGGATCTCGCCGACGTCGATCGTCAGCATCACGCTGGTGCCGCTGTCCCGGATCTGGTGCTCCAGCTCGCGGGCGACATAGAGCGGGTTATAGTTGACGACGATCGCGCCGGCCTTGAGCGCAGCGTAGTAGCCGACGACGATGAACGGCGTGTTGGGCAGGCACAGCCCGACGCGGTCACCCTTGCGGACGCCGATCGCCTGCAGCCCCGCGGCGACGCGGTCCACCGCAGCGGCGAGCGCGCGATAGGTCCAGGTCCGGCCGAGGAAGTCGATGGCCGGCGCGTCGGGGTGGGACGCCGCCGTGCGCTCCAGCAGGCGATGCGCGCCGTCGACGCGGCTGGTGCTCTGGTCGTCCATCGCGCTCCCGCCCGATCACCTCCCCGATAGCGGAAGCAGGTGACGTTTACGTGAAGTTTAGTTACAGGCCTGGGCCGCTGCTGGCAATCGCGACGTCGGCGAGACGTGCCGCGGGAGCGAACCTTCGGCCCGAGTAGACATTGCGTCGCCATGTCGACTGACAAGCCCTGCCTGCTTCGCCGCCCTGGACCGCCCGAAACGGTCGAAGGCTTCACCGGCGTGCAGATCGACGACGAGCGCCTGGAAAGCGTGATAGAGCGCACGAGCCCGCTGCTCTGCCTTTACGAGCACGCCGCGCATGGCGAGGGGCCGCTGTGGCTGCCGGCGCAGAACCGCCTCATCTGGTCGGACATTCCGATCCAGCGGGTGATGACCTGGTACCCCGACGACGGCCGCGTCGAGGTCGACATCGCGCGCACTCATTTCATCAACGCCAACGCG
>CAZZWW010000065.1:10398-10910 GCA_964657815.1 Vulcanimicrobiota bacterium
CGATCGATCGCGAGGGCAGGGTGGTGCATTGCGAGCACGGGCGACGCTGCATCAGCCGCTCGGACGGGCGGCGTGGTCCGGCGACGCCGCTCGTCACGCACTACGAGGGACGTCGGCTCAACACGCCCAACGACGTCACGGTGGCGGCTGACGGCGCGATCTGGTTCACCGACCCGATCTTCGGCCTGCTCAATCCGCGCCAGGGCTGCCTCGGCGAGCGTGAACTCGACCACTGCAGCGTCTACCGCTTCGACGAGGCAACCGGCGAATTGCGCCGCGTGGCCGATTTCGAGCAGCCGAACGGGCTGTTCTTCTCGCCAGACGGCCGGACCCTCTACGTGTCCGACACGGCGCGCTCGATCGGCGGCCCGACCCACGACGTGCTCGCCTTCGACGTCGGCGCCGACGCGAGCCTGAGCAACCGCCGCTTCTTCTGCCGCACCGACCACGGGGTCCCCGACGGCTTCGCCGTCGATTGCCGCGGCTGGCTCTGGTGCACCGCCGGCGACGGT
>CAZZWW010000066.1:0-10880 GCA_964657815.1 Vulcanimicrobiota bacterium
GCGATGACCAGGATCGAGTTGGCGGTGGCGACGCCCATGCACATGATCGCGCCGGTCAACGCCGGCACCGACAGCCGGGTATGGGTGAGGAACAGCATCCAGGCGATGCCGGCGAGCGCGGCCGGCAGCGCCATCACGATCACGAACGGATCGAGCCACGATTGGAAGTTGACGACGATCAGCAGGTAGATGAGCACGATCGAGAAGGCGAGACCGAAGAGGAGCTGCGTGTAGGCGCTGCCCATGGTGATCGCCTGCCCGCGGACCACCACGGTCGACCCCCTGGGCAGATGCGGCTTGGCGGCGGCGATGAGCTTCTCGATGTCGTCGGACACGCCGCCGAGATCGCGGCCTTGCGTCGTGGCGTAGATGTTGATCGTGTTCTTGACGTCGTAATGCGACACCAGCGCCGGCAGCGATTCCGGCGAGAAGCTCGCCAAGGCGCCGAGCAGCTGCGTCGAGCGCGCCGCGGTCATCGGCATCGTCTTGAGGTCGCCCATCGTGTCGATGGCGTATTGCGGGGTCTGCACCGACACGGGATAGGATACGCCGCTCTTGGGATCGAGCCAGTAGGTCGGGGCGGTCTGCGTCGAACCCGACAGGGTCGCCTGGAGGCTCGCGGCGGCGTCCGACTCGGTGAGGCCGACAAGCCCGGCCAGCTCGCGGTTGAAGTCGACCTTGAGCGCCGGATTGCCGAAGCGCTCCTGGATGCGCGGGTCGGCGATGCCTGGCACGTGGCGGATCCTGGTCAGCAGCGCGTCGGCCCATTCGAGGTTGCCGGCGACGTCGGCGCCGATCACCTGCACGACGAGCGGCGCCGGCGAGCCGAAGTTCAGGATCTGGCTGACCATGTCGGGCGGCAGGAACGAGAAGGTGACGCCGGGGAAGCCGACCGGCAGCCGTTCCCGCAGCATCTTCACGTATTCGTCCGGGCTCTCCGAACCCTCGTTCAGCGTGACCAGCATGTCGTCGTCGAAGACGCCGATCGTGCCCGTGTTGCCGTAGGTGATGTTGATGCCGCTTCCAGGCAGGCCGATGTTGTTGACGATGCTGGCGACGCGCGAGCGCGGCAGCAGCCGGCGCACCTCGCGCTCGACCTCCGCCGTGATGCGGCTGGTGTCCTCGACGCGGGTGCCGGTCGGCACACGCAGGTGGATGCGGATGGCGTCGGATTCGACCGCAGGGAAGAAATCACGGCCGAGGAACGGCACCAGGCCCAGCGATAGCAGCGCGATCCCGAGGAACCCGGCGGCGAAGGGCTTGGGACGCGCGAGCGCCCTGCCGAGCAGGCCGACGTAGGCCTGCCGCATCGCCTCGAAGCGGCGCTCGAAGCCGAGCTGGAAGCGCTTGGCGACACCGGGCGGCTTGGCGGGCCCACCGCCCTCACCGTGGTGGCCCTGATGGCGCAGCAGGGCGTGCGCCATGGTCGGCACCAGCGTGTAGGTCAGGATGTACGAGGCGATCATGGCGAAGACCACCGCCTCCGCCAGCGGCCGGAACAGGAAGCCGGCGACGCCGCCGAGAGCCAGAAGCGGCACGAACGCGATGCAGATGCAGAACAGCGCGATCGTCGCCGGCGGCATGATCTCCTTGGCGCCGAGCGTGATGGCCGTGAGGATGTCCTCGCCGAGCTCCTCCATGTGCCGGTTGATGTTCTCGATCGTAACGGTGGCGTCGTCGACGAGGATGCCGACGGCGAGCGCCAGGCCGCCGAGTGTCATGACGTTGATGGTCTGGCCCAGGACCGAGAGCATCGTGATCGAGACGAGGACGGCGAGCGGGATCGACACGGTGATGATCAGCGTGGACCGCCAGCTGCCGAGGAACAGCAGGATCATCATGGCCGTCAGCGCCGCGGCGATTATGCCCTCGCGCACCACGGCGGTCACGGAGGAGCGCACGAAGCCGGACTGGTCGGCGACGTACTTCAGGTCGACGCCGGGCGGCAGCGTGTCGCGGATCGCCGGCAGACGCGCCTTGACCTCGGCGATGATGTCGAGCGTCGAGTTCGACCCGTTTTTCAGGACTGACATCAGCACGCCCTTGCGGCCGTCGAGCTGCACGAGGTTGGTCTGCGGCGGCGAGCCGTTGTGGACGTGGGCGAGGTCGCGCATGAACACCACGACCCCGTCCACGACCTTCACCGGCAGGTTGTTGAAGTCGGCGATCACCTTGGGCGAGTCGTTCAGATCGATCGTCCACTCGTAGGCGCCGATCTTCTGCGTGCCCACGGGTGTGATGAGGTTCTGCTTGGCGAGCGCGGCGCCGACTTCGGCGGCGGAGATGCCGTGGGCGCGCAGCGCGCTCTGGTCGAGATCGATCTGGACCTGGCGCACCTTGCCGCCGAACGGATAGGGCAACTGCGCGCCGGGAATCGTGGCGAGCGCCGTGCGCACGAAGTTCTGCGCGAGGTCCTGCAGCGCCGTCTCCGACAGGGTCGGGCTGGACAGGGCGAGCTGGATGATCGGCACGCTGGAGGCGTTGTAGACGATCATCTGCGGCGGGGTGATGCCGGCCGGCAGCTGCTTCAGGATGGTTTGTGAAATCGAGACGACCTGGGTCTGCGCCGCCGCGATGTTGACCGAGGGCTGGAAGTAGATCTTGACGATGCCGTAGCCTGGCACCGACTGGGACTCGATGTGCTCGATGTCGTTGACGGTGGTGGTCAGCACGCGCTCGTAGACCGAGACGATGCGCCCGGACATGTCCGAGGGTGGCAGCCCGGTGTAGGACCAAACCACGGAGATGACCGGGATGCCGATCTCGGGAAAGATGTCCGTCGGCGTGCGCAGGATCGACATCACGCCGAAGATCAGGATCAAGATCGCCATCACCACGAAAGTGTAGGGGCGAACGAGAGCGAGGCGGACGATGCCGGTCATGTCGGCTGTACGGGTCCATGAAGCGAAAAGGTTCGGTGACCTTCCTTTAGCCGCGGAAACCGGCAGCTTCGTGTCGGAGCCCCGCCTGGCACGGCCATCAACTCCGTGCCAGATGCTCGAGCGACGCGAGCAGCTGAGGACAAGCACATGCAGTTGAATCACATCAATCTCGGCGTCACCGACGTGCCCGCCACCGTCGGCTTGTTCGAGACCTATTTCGGCCTACGCCCGGTCGAGGACTTTCCGGCCAACGACAAGATGGCGTTCCTTCGCGACGACACCGACGCTCTGATCTCGCTGTTCCGCGTCAAGGACCCGGTCTATCCGAAGATCTTCCACGTCGGCTTCATCCAGGACGACCTCGGCAAAGTGACTGCACTGCACGATCGCCTGGCCGCCGACGGGTTCGACCCGGAGGCGCCGCGCGAGGAGTTCGGGCGCTACACCTTCTATTTTCAGGCGCCCGGCGGATTCACCATCGAGGTCAACGCCTTTCTCAAATAGCGACCGGCGAAGGCGATCACGCCTTCGTGTTGCAGTCGAGCAGCGCCTGCAGCCCGTCGATCGTGACCCAGGGCCGAGGGAACGCGGCGCCGGCGCGATGCTCGAAGGGGCGGTCCGGCTCGCCGAGATTGGAGATCACGGCGGCGGCGCCGGAGAAGTCTTCGCGGGTGAGGTAGAGGCTCGGCGTCGCCACCACGGCAATCCCGGCGCGGCGCGCGGCGCGCAGGCCGTTGGCGGAATCCTCGAAGGCGATGGCGTGCGCCGGACCGACGCCGAGCGCTTCCAGCGCCTCGAAATAGACTGCTGGATCGGGCTTCTTGCGCTCGACCACGTCGCCCGCGGCGATCGCGAACCAATTCGGCGAGTCCTCGCCGAGCGTCGAGCGCAGCAGCGCCTTGACGTTCAACGGCGTCGAGGTTGTGGCGATGGCGAGCCGGACGCCACGCTCCTGCGCTTCGTCGATCAGGCGCTCGACGCCGGGGCGGAGCTTCAGCGCGCCCTTGGAGAGCAGGTCGAGGTAGGAGCGCGTCTTGGTACGGTGCAGCGCCGGCAGCTGCTCCAAGACGTGCCTCTCCTGCGGCCGGTAATGCTCGACGTAGCGGATTATCCGCTCCTTGCCGCCGGTGGTCTGCAGCAGTTCGGCGTAGAGCTCGGGCTCCCAGTGCCAGCCGAGCTTGAACTGCTGGAAGGTCTGGTTGAACGACTGGCGGTGCAGCTCCTCGGTCTCGGCCAAGGTGCCGTCGACGTCGAAGATGAGCGCCTCGAGCCTCATGACACCAGCCTCCGGCGGCGCTCCACGAGCTTCATGATGAAAGGGGTGAGGATCAGCTGCATCGCCAGATCGAGCTTAGCCCCGGGGATCACGATCGAGTTCGCCCGACTCATGAAGCTGTCGTGAACCATGTTGAGCAGGTAGCGGAAATCGATCCCGTGCGGGTTGGCGAAACGGATGATCACCATGCTCTCGTCCGCCGTCGGCACCCAGCGCGCGGCGAAGGGGTTCGAGGTGTCGACCGTCGGCACGCGCTGGAAGTTGATGTCCGTCTCCGTGAACTGCGGGCAGATGTAGCGGGCATAGTCCGGCATGCGGCCGAGGATGACGTCGATCACCGCCTCGGTCGAGTAGCCGCGGATGGCGCGGTCGCGGTGAATCTTCTGGATCCACTCGAGGTTGATGACCGGCACCACGCCCACCTTGAGGTCGGCGTGCTTGGCGGTGTTGACCGACGGGGTCACGACCGCGCCGTGCAGCCCCTCGTAGAGCAGGAGGTCGGAGGGCTCGGAGGAGGTCTCCCAGTCCGTGAAGTTGCCGGGCGCGATCCGATACTTTTCCGCCTCGACGATGTCGTGGACGTAATGGCGGGTCGTCACCTCGCCGCGGTCGCCATAGGCCCCGAACACCTCGACGAGCTTGTCGAGCAGGTTGGCTTCCGGGCCGAAATGGCTGAACCCGTGATTGCCCTTCGCCGCCTGCGCCCTCATCTCGTCGCGCATCTCGACGCGGTCGTAGCGGTGGAAAGCGTCGCCCTCGATGTAGAGCGCCTTGACCTTCTCGCGGCGAAAAATCTGCTCGAACGTGTCGCGCACGGAGGTCGTGCCCGAGCCCGAGGAGCCGGTGACGGAGATGATGGGATGCTTGGCGCTCACGGGCGCCCCCTGTCATTCCGGGGCGGCGCAGCCGAACCCGGAACCCATTGCGCTCGCAGGACGCGCTCTTCTCGGAGAGCGAAATGGGTTCCGGGTTCTCGGCTTTTGCCGAGCCCCGGAATGACAGGCATCACCTCCATCAGGTGTCCCATCACCCCGTCATGAGCCCGCGCGACTGGAACAGCGGCGAACGGTTCTGCGCGAGCTTGGGGTCGGTGTGGTACTCGGCGATCGTGTCGACGACCTGTGCCGAGCCGAACACCAGCGGCGAGCGCTGGTGGACGTCGTCGGCGACGATGTCGAGGATCCGCTTGGCGCCGTCGGTGGCCTTGCCGCCGGCGTGCTCGACCAGGAAGGCGATCGGGCTGACCTCGTAGAGCAGCCTGAGACGGCCGAAATTGTAGCCCTTGCGGCTGTCGCCGGGATAGAGGAACACGCCGCCGCGCGTGAAGATGCGGTAGGCGTCGGCCACCATCGAGGCGATCCAGCGCATGTTGTGGTTGCGCGAGAGCCGTCCTTCTTCACCCAGATGCGTGTCGTCGATGAACGACCGGACCGCCGGGTCCCAGTGCCGGTAGTTCGAGGCATTGATCGCGTATTCGTGGCTGTCGGGCTTGATCGCCATCGCCGGATTCATCAGAGCGAAATGGCCGGCGCGCGGGTCGAGGATGAAGCAGGCGGTGGGTCCGCCGACCGACAGCACGATCAGCGTCTGCGGCCCGTAGACCACGAAGCCGGCGCCGAGCTGGTTGGCACCGGGCTGCTTGAAGTGCGCGGCGGGGTCGGTGGCACCGGCGATGGCCGGCAGGATGGAGAAGATCGTGCCGACCGAGACGTTGGTCTCGATGTTGGAGGAGCCGTCGAGCGGATCGATCGCGACGACGAGCGGCGCGCCGGCATTCAGCACCGTGGCGTCGTCAAGTTCTTCCGACACCAGCACGGCCACAGGCGCGCCCCGCAGCGCCTCGGTGAACAGCCTGTCCGTCAGCAGGTCGAGCGCCTTCTGCACGTCGCCGCCGGCGTTCTGGTGGCCGCCCGTCGGCATGGCCTCGCCGGCGAGCGGGCCGAGCGCGATCTGGCCGGCGGTCTCGATGGCCGCGCGGGCCACGGCTCGGACCACCTCGGCCACAGGCGCCAGCTTCGAATCGGCCTCGACCGCTGCGGCGAGGAAGCCGCCGAGCCCGTCTGCCGAGGCCGTTCCCTTCAGATCCAGCATGGTCGATCCCGCCTGTTCCAGATCTTTCCCATGGCGCAAAGCCCATGAAAAATGAAGAGCATTGAGACAATCCTCAAAATTTTTTAAGAGAAGCCATGCGCCGCCTCACCCTCAAGCAGCTCCAGACCGTCCGCGCCGTGGCGCAGAGCGGCACCATCGCCACCGCGGCGGACATCCTCAAGGTGACGCCGGCGGCGCTCACCGCGCGGATCAAGCTTCTCGAGAGCGACGTGGGGCTCGCCTTCTTCGACCGTGCGGCCGGGCGGCTGCGCCTGACCGACGCCGGGCAGGAGGTCGTCAACACCACGATTCGCATGGAGATGCTGCTTGTCGAGCTCGGCAACACGCTTGGCGCGCTCAAGGGCAAGCACGCCGGCCACGTCTCGGTCGGCGTCGTCTCCACCGCGAAGTATTTTGCGCCCCGCCTCATCGCGGGCTTCACGAAGACCAACCCGAAGATCGACATCTCCCTGGCAATCGGCAACCGCCAGGAGACGGTGAAGCAGCTGCGCGACTACACCATCGACATCGCACTCATGGGGCAGCCGCCGGTCGACTTCCCGGTGATCAGCCAGGAGATCGGCGAGCACCCGCAGGTGGTGATCGCTCCGCTCGACCATCCGATGGTCGGGCGCAAGGGGCTCACGAAGGCCGAGCTCGCCAAGGAGACCTTCATCCTGCGCGAGGAGGGCTCGGGCACGCGCGGCGTGTTCGACTATTTCTTCGGCGACGTCCCGACCGGCCGCCCGCGGATCAAGTTCGAGATCGGCTCCAACGAGACGATCAAGCAGGCGGTCATGGCAGGGCTTGGCCTGTCGCTGATCTCGGCGCACACGATCGAGGCGGAGGTGGCGTCCCACAGGATCGCCGTGCTCGACGTCGTCGGCCTGCCGATCATCCGGCACTGGTTCCTGGTGCGGCGCGCCAACTGGAACCCGACGCCGGTCGGCGAGGCGATCTGGGACTTCACCACGGCTCATGCCGGGGAATACATGCCGGACGTGCTCGGGCGCTCGGCACCGGCGCTCGTGCCGGCCTGATGTTTCGCGCACGCTCTCGTGTGTCCAAGGCTGCGGACCCTACGACGCGGTCCTTGAACGAAAAACGCCAGCGGCCCAAGGTCGTCAAATGAACCTGTTGGTTCGAAAGGTGCTTCGGGTGCACCGCCGAGGGGATCGATGAGCAAGCTGACCGACTGGTTCGGAGCCAAGCGCGAGAGCAACGGCGCTGGCGCCACGACTCATGAAGTGCCGACGCCGCCGCCTGCCGGCCCGATGGGACCGCCCGACGCCGAGTCCCGCGGACAATGGCACTTCGCCGCTCGCGTCGCGCTCTCGCTCGCCCTGCTCGGTCTCGGCCTCTTCGTCCTGCAGAACTACCTGCGCGCGCTGGTCTGGGCGCTGGTGCTGTCCATCGCGCTGTGGCCGCTCTACGAGCGGACCGCCAAGCGCGTCCCGGCCAGGCTGCGCAAGGAGGTGCTGCCGGCGATCGTCTCGCTCGCCATCCTGCTCGTCGTGCTGATCCCTATCGTGCTGCTCGGCTACGAAGCGGTGCGCGAAGCCCATGTCGTCGTCGACTATGGCAAGCAGGCCGAGCAGAACGGCATCCCCGTCCCCGAAGCCGTGGGCAAGCTGCCGCCCAAGTTCGCGGCGCCGGTCTCGAAATGGTGGACCGAGAACTTGTCGCATTCCGGGCTCGCCAAGGAATGGACGCAGAAGCTCGACACCGAGACCAACCGGGAGAAGGGCCGCGACCTGGGCAAGGACGCGCTGCACCGCATCATCCTGTTCGGCTTCGCGCTGCTCGCGCTTTTCTTCCTCTTCAGCGAGGGAGAGGCGGTCAGCCGGCAGTGCCTGAGGGCCTCGCACCGGCTGTTCGGGCCGCGCGGCGAGCGCATCGGCCGACAGATGGTCGCCTCCGTCCACGGCACGGTGAACGGCCTCGTGCTGGTCGGGCTCGGCGAGGGCGTGCTGCTCGGTGTCATCTACTTCTTCACCGGCGTGCCGCATGCGATCCTGTTCGGCGCGGTGAGCGCGGTGGCGGCGATGTTGCCGTTCGCCGCCGGCATCGCGATCGTGGTCGCCGCCCTGGTCTTGCTCGCCGCGGGCAAGACGGCGATGGCCCTCGTCGTGATCGTCGCCGGCTTCCTCGTGACCTTCGCCGCCGACCATTTCGTGCGGCCCCAGATGATCGGCGGCGCGACCAAGCTGCCGTTCCTCTGGGTGCTGCTCGGCATCCTCGGCGGCGTCGAGAACTTCGGCCTGCTGGGCCTTTTCCTCGGCCCGGCGATCATGGCCGCGCTGATCCTGCTGTGGCGCGACTTGTCCGGCGAGGCATCCGCCGCCTAGGCCTTGCCCGACACGCCGGCGTAGAGGCCGAGGATCGTCGTCGCCAGCATCAGCCCCCCGACGAGCCAGGCGTACCAGCCCTGCAGCCTGTAGGGCTGGGGCAGCTTGCGCGCGAGCAGAAAGAGGAAGCCGAGCACGATGGGCAGCAGCATCGCGTTCATGACCTGGACGCCCACCGACAGAGTCACGAGGTTGGCGCCCGCCAGCACCACGCCCGCGGCGACGAGCAGCACGAGAATGTAGACGCCGTAGAACCACGGGGCCTGCGACGGCGAGCGGTCGAGCGAGTGCTGGAAACCGGTCAACTCGCCCAGCGTACGCGCCGCCGTCAGCGTCACCACCACGGCGGCCACGAAGGAGGCGCCGAGCACGCCGAGGCCGAAGC
The DNA here is from genome assembly GCA_964657815.1 of Vulcanimicrobiota bacterium. Lineage (GTDB taxonomy): Bacteria > Pseudomonadota > Alphaproteobacteria > Rhizobiales > Beijerinckiaceae > RH-AL1. The sequence goes on from CAZZWW010000066.1 coordinate 8,983, forward strand.
ACACGTTGCCTGCGATCGGTCCCAGCGTGTGGGTCAGGGCTCCGGAGACCTGCCCGATGCTTTCGAGCGACTTGCTGCCGCTCTTGCCGGCGAGCGCCGAGGCCGTCGCCACCAACACGGCGGCCATGATCAGCTGGGTCACCACGGAGCCGATCAGCGTGTCGAGCCTGGCGGCGGCGAGCTGGTTCGTGGTCAGGCCTTTCTCGATCACCGAGGATTGCTGGTAGAACACCATCCACGGCATGATCACCGCACCGATGTTGGCGGAGACCAGCGTCAGGTACTTCGCATCCGTGATCGGAAGGCTCCGGCTGTCGGCGGCGAACTGCGACCAGGTGGGATGCGCGATGACGGCCACCGCCACGAAGGCGACCTCGAAGGCACCGATGGCGAGTGCGATGCGTTCCACGCTCCTGTAGGAGCCGGTGACCGCCATGGCCGAGAGCGCGCCGACGGCGATCGACAGGCTGAGCCACACCGGCAGATGCACCATCGAGCCCACCGCGGCGATGCCGCCGAACTCGGTGAGCAAAGCGCCGGCGCAGGCCACGACCAGCGTCGCGGTGGAGATCCAGGCGCAGGTCGCGCCGTAGTGCTCGCGGATCAGCACCGCATGCCCCTTGCCGGTGACGATGCCGAGCCGCGCGGTCAACTCCTGCACGAAGAACAGGATCGGGATGAGGACGAGCTGGAACAGCAGGAGCTTGTAGCCCCATTGCGCGCCGCTCTGCGCGGCCGTGACGATGGAGCCGGCATCCGTGTCGGCCAGCATGACGAGGATGCCGGGGCCAACCACGGCGAGGAAGCGCCAGGCGCGGGAGCCGAGGCTTGCGCGTCGCTTGTCGGCCTCGCGGTCGTCGACGGCGGTGGTCGTCAAAGTGCTCTCACGGGGCGACCAACCGGCGATGCAGAGCGATGGTTGCCGTCGCGCCCGTTTGTCGCTCCCGCCCGCGGGGGCGTCGGGAGCGGCGTCCGCCTCAGTGTGGCGACGATGGCACCGGCGCCGGCGCAGGCGGGCTTTGCGGCGCCGGAGCTGCCGTCGTCGTATTCTGCGGCGGCATCGGGTTCTGCGCGGTGGTCGGCCCCTGCGGGTTCTGCGGCGCGCCCTGCTGCTGAGCCGGTCCCGTACCCAGCGACTGGTCGGCCTGGTTCTGGATCGAGCTGGCCTGCTTCTGGTCGATCAACCCGTAATAGACGGCGATCGCGCAGGCCGCCGCGATGACGGCGCCGATCAGCTTCTTCTTCGCATTCGGGTCCATCGACCACGTCCTCTTGTGGCTAGAGCCTGTCGTTCGTCTTAGGCGGCGTCGGTACGCCGGCGCAACTCCCCCCGCCGCAGCGGCATCTCACGGCGTCGGCAGTGCGAACACCATGAGCGCATCGCCCTGCGGATAGCCCCAGATGGCGCTGCCGCCTGCCGCGACCGCCACGTACTGCCGCCCATCGATGGCGTAGGTGATCGGCGGGGCATTGACGCCGGCGCCGCAGGCGAAGCGCCACAGCTTCCTGCCGGTGGCCGCCTCGTAGGCGTCGAAATCGCCGCCGCCCTCGCCGGTGAAGACGAGACCGCCGGCCGTCGCCAGCACGCCGCCGACGAGCGGCTGCGGGGTCTTCGTCTGCCACAGCATCTTGCCCTCGTGCTGCAGGTCGAGCGCGGTGAGCGTGCCGAAGCGCGGCACGTCGGCCGGCTCGGCAGTCGTGTAGTCGACCGGCGGCTTGCCATCGGCCGCGGGCAGCGTCGCCGTCTTGAAGGTCGTCGGCAGGTGCATCGCCGCGACATAGGCGACGCCCTTCTTCGTATCCACCGACGCCGGCGACCAGGAGGCGCCGCCGCCGACACCGGGAGACGTGGTGACGCCCTCGGGCGAGGGCTTGGCGAAGAGGTTCTCCTGCGGCAC
>CAZZWW010000067.1:0-10877 GCA_964657815.1 Vulcanimicrobiota bacterium
ATGCGCCGGGATGTTGCGGCGCGCGCCCTTTCGGGTGTTGGCGCGGCGCAGGTGGAACAGCTTCGTCAGCATGTGCATCGCCGGCATGCCGGCGATACGGTCGAGCATCGCCTCGTTGCGGACGAACAGCTCGACCACCTTGGCGATGTCGGGGCTCGAGCAGTCGCCGTCGATGAAGCTCTCAGCGAAGCCCATGTCGCCGCGCGTGATCGTGCGCCACACCGTGCGCCAGCGGTGCAGCACCAGCGTCGCGTCCGGGCCGGGCTTGGCCGCGGCATAGGTCACGCTGCGGCCGTCGGGCAGCACGAAGGTGAGCGTGCCGCATGCGAGATGGGACAGGATGCTGCCGATCGCCCGCAGCGACAGGCCGCGGGGTGCGCCCGCCGGCTCGCGTTCGGTGTCGGCGGGCGTGGCGATGTCGTGTTGGACCAGGGACACTCAGACCTCGCGACGCGGGACGTAGGACACGGGATGGGCGGGCGGCGCCGGGCGGGCGCGCAGCTTGACGCCCTTGCGCCACAGCTTCAACGCCTCCCAGTGGATGCCGGCGACAACGCTCAGGCTCAGCAGCGGATGGCCGAGGAAGGTCTTGAGCAGCGCCGCGTCGGTGAGCGCGCGGCGCTCGCCGGCGAAGGAGGCGGCGATCACGCGGGCCCCGCCACGCGACCCGTCCACGGCGACCGACAGGCGCTCGCCGGGCGGCGCGATGCGGAAATCGTAGCGCAGGTCCATGTCGAGGAAGGGCGACACGTAGAACACCTTGTCGGCGCTCTGCACGACCACGCCGTCGGCCGCTCCATCGACGGGGATGAGGTAGCTGTGGCGCTGCCCGAACGTGTTGTTCACCTCGTAGAGCATGGCGCCGAGGCGCCCGTCGTCGCGATGGCAGAAGTAGACGCTGAGCGGATTGAAGGCGTGGCCGAGGATGCGCGGCAGCGACAGCAGGCGGATGGCGCCTTGGCCGAGGTCGAGCCCCGCCGCTGCCAGCTCCGCGGTCACCGCGCCGCGCAGCGTGGTGCCGGCCGGCGCACCCTCGGGCAGGTGGTCGCGATCGTGGAAGGCGAACAGGTTGAAGCGGTTGCGCGAGAACAGCCGGAGACGGCGGTCGAGCTCGTCGAGCTCGTCGAGGTCGAGCAGGGCCATGGTCATGGCGTAACGCAGCTTGTGCACCACCGCGCCGAAGCGGCGGTGGACCACGAGGCCCTTGTACAGCGCCGATGCCTCGCTCATGCCGCCGCCCTGATCGGCGCCGGCGCGGTCTCCGCAGGGAGATGGATGCGGCCGGACGGGTCGGGCACGCTCCACGGCCGGCGCACGCCGCCGAGCGCCTCGGCGACGGCGAGGCCGGACTGCAAGCCGTCCTCGTGGAAGCCGGCGCCGAAATGCGCGCCGCAGAACCACACGCCGCCGGCGCCCTGCAGCGACCACAACCGCTTCTGCGCCGCCAGCGCGCCGAGGTCGAACACCGGGTGCTCGTAGAGATCCTCGCGCAGGATCGAGGCCGGCTCGCGGGTCGGGTTGAGCGTGACGAAATAGTCGGGCGAGACGGGCAGTGCCTGCAGCCGGTTCATCCAGTAGGTGACGCAGAGCCCGTCGGTGTCGCCGCCGCGGCGGCCGAGGTAGTTCCAGGAGGACCAGGTCCGACGCCGGCGCGGCATCAACGTGGGATCGGTGTGCAGCACGGCGCGGTTGCGGCCGTAGCGGAACGCGCCGAGCAGCGCGCGCTCGGCGTCGCTGGGCTGCGCCAGCATCGCCAGCGCCTGGTCGGCGTGCGTGGCGAGCACGATGCGGTCGTGGTGCGCCGAGGCGCCGGTGCCGTCGCGCAATGTCACGCCTCCGGTGCCGCGCTCGATCGACGTCACGGCGTGCCCGAGCCGGATGCCGTCGGCGTAGGGCGCCGTCAGCGGGCCGATGTAGGAGCGCGATCCGCCGGTCACCGTGCGCCAGATCGGCCGATCGGTGACCTTGAGCAGGCCGTGGTTCTCGCAAAAGCGAACGAAGCTCGCCGCGGGAAAGTCGAGCAAGGTCCTGGCCGGCGCGGACCAGATCGCCGCCGCCATCGGCAGCAGGTGGTCCTCCTGGAAGGCGCGTCCGTAGCCGTCGCGCTCGAGAAAGGCGCCGAGGCTCAGGGCCTCCAGCCCGGCGAGCTTGCCCGGCGCCTCGCGGTAGAAGCGCAGCAGGTCGCGGATCATGCCCAGGAAGCGCGGGCTGACGAGGTTGCGCCGCTGGGCGAACAGCCCGGCGAGGTCGCCGCCGGCATATTCGAGCCGGCCGTCGTCGAGCGACACGGCGAAGCTCATCTCGGACGGCTGGGTCTTCACCCCGAGATGGTCGAACAGCGCGACCAGGTTGGGGTAGGTCGCCTCGTTGTAGACGATGAAGCCGGTGTCGACGGGCTGCGCGCCGACGTCGACGGTGTGCGTATGGCCGCCCAGCCGCGGCGCCGCCTCGTAGAGCGTGACGCGGTGTCGCTGGGCGAGCAGCCACGCGCAGGCCATGCCGCTGATGCCGGCGCCCACCACCGCGACATCAAGCCTCTCCGTCATGACCCCGTCCATCGCGAAAATTTGGCCGCCTTTTTGCCCGACCGCAGACATGCGCGGCCTTCCCATCCGGTCTATATACGATGGGAGCGGGCGTTTGGGTGCAACGCCTCGCGCAGCTTGGCCGCAGACGGCGCTTGCCCCGGGGCGTCGAAGGGAGATTGAGGCCCATGGCTTGGCCCTGGCCGATCAACGGCGTCAGCGTCGTCAACGCGCTCGCGGTGAGCCGCGACGTCGAGGTGGTGCGCGACAACCGCTTCGCCGACGGCCGGCGCGGCCTGCTCGACGTCTACATGCCCAAGGCGGCGCACGACGCGCCGCTGGTCGTCTTCCTCTACGGCGGCGGCTGGGAGGACGGTGCCCGTGCCGACTATCGCTTCGCCGCCATGGCGCTGGCCCGGCGCGGCATCGTCACCATGGTGCCGGACTACCGGCTCTATCCGGACGTGCGCTTCCCCGACTTCATCGCCGACGGCGCCCGCGCGGTGCGCTGGGCGCGGCGCAACGCCATCGAGTTCGGCGCCGATCCGCGGCTCCTGTTCCTCGTGGGGCATTCCGCCGGCGCCTATATCGCCGCCATGCTGACGCTGGAGCGGCGCTGGCTCGATGGGGACAGCATGGCCGCGCTCTGCGGCACGGTGGGCTTGGCCGGTCCCTACGACTTCCTGCCGCTGCACAGCCCGACGCTCAAGCGCATCTTCGCGCCGGCCGGCGGCAGTCTCGAGACCAGCCAGCCGATCAGCTTCGCCCGCGGCGACGCCGCGCCGATGCTGCTGATGACCGGCGCCTCCGACAAGACGGTCAGCCCCGACAACAGCCGCAAGCTCGCCGCGCGCATCCGAGCGCTCGGCGGCCAGGCCGACACCCGCGTCTACCGCCGCGCCAACCACACCACCATCATGGGCGCCTTCTCGCCGCTGCTGCGCCTCGCGGCGCCGAGCCTCGCCGACACGGTGGCCTTCATCGGGGCCCGCGCCGACGCGGTGCGTCCGCGTCCCGGCTCGCCGCACTTCTACCAGTCCAGCCGCTCGGCATGATCCTCGTCACGATCGTCGGCACCGGCCTGGTGCTCTCGGCGCTCATGGCGCTCGCCTGGTTCGTGCAGTACCGCACCCGCAATTCCGGCTGGTCGGACGTGTTCTGGTCCTACGAGATGGGGCTCGGCGGCGTGTTCCTGGCGCTGGTGCCGTGGAACGGCGGCTGGCACTGGCAGGCGCCCACCGCGCGGCAATGGCTGGTCGCCGCCCTGGTGGCGGGCTGGTCGCTGCGGCTCGGCACGCACATCCTGCGACGCACGCTGGGTTCCTCCAGCGAGGACCCGCGCTACGCCCAGATGCGCAAGGACTGGAAGGAGGATTTCCAGCCGCGGCTGTTCTGGTTCCTGCAGATCCAGGCGCTGGCCGCCTTCGTGCTGGTGCTGTCGGTCGGCGTGGCCGCGCACAATCCGGCGCCGGGGCTGGGTGCGTTCGACGCGCTCGGCGCGCTGCTGTTGGGCGGCGCGATCGTCGGCGAGGGTCTCGCCGACACGCAGCTGAAGCGCTTCGTTTCCGACCGGGCGAACAAGGGCAAAATCTGCGACGCCGGCCTGTGGGCCTGGTCGCGCCACCCCAACTATTTCTTCGAATGGCTGGGCTGGCTGGCCTATCCGGTCATCGCGATCGGCGGCCACTATCCTTGGGGCTGGATCGCGCTGTCGGGGCCGATCTTCATGTTCGTGCTGCTGCGCTACATCAGCGGCGTGCCGCCGCTGGAGGAGCACATGGTGCGCAAGCACGGCGGCAACTTCCACGCCTATGCCGAGCGCACCAGTCCGTTCTTCCCGATGCCGCCGGGCAAGGGCGACAGCGGATCCTCCCGTGCGTAGCGCGGCGAAGCGGGGGAGGACGTGCCCGGCCGCCGTCGGCCTTGCTGCGGCTGCTGCGTCCGGACCGTCTCGGCCTGGGCCTCGTCGCCTTCCGCCGGGCTGTTGACGCAGCGCGCGAGATCGTCGATCCGCGGCTGAACTCTGCACGCAGCGCAGCATTGTCGCGTCAATGTCCGTTTCGAGAAACAAAGGTTATTGATGGAGAGCAGCGACGCTTGGCACCAGACCGAGCGCCTTCATGCGGGAACCGGCAAGGGCGATCCGTTCGCCGCCGCGATCCGTGCCACGCGCATGCCGATGATCATCACCGATCCCAGGCAGCCGGATAACCCGATCGTCTTCAGCAACGATGCCTTCCTCAAGCTCACCGGCTACGGCCGCGACGAGCTGCTGGGGCGCAACTGCCGCTTCCTCCAAGGGCCCGACACCGATCCGGACGATGTCCGAAAGGTGCGCGAGGCGGTCCGGCAGAACCGCGATGTGGCCGTCGATCTCCTCAACTACCGCAAGGACGGAACGACGTTCTGGAACGCGCTCTACATCAGTCCGGTCACGGACGAGCAGGGCGTCGTGCAGTTCTTCTTCGCCTCGCAGCTCGACATGTCGGAGCGCAAGGACGCCGAGCGGAGCATCCAGCGGGCTAAGGACCATTTCGAGCGGGAGTTCCAGGAGCGGTCGCGCGACCTCGATCTCACGCTGCACGACCTGCGCGAGACCAACGCCAAGCTCGAGCAGGCCGTCGAGACCAAGACGGCGCTGCTCCACGAGGTCGACCACCGCGTCAAGAACAACCTCCAGATGGTCTCCGCGCTGATCCTGCTGCAGAGCCGCACGATCGCGGACGAGGGCACGCGTCGCTCCCTCCGCGAGATGCTGGCGCGCATCGAGGCGCTCGGGACGGTTCACCGCCGGCTCTACCAGTCGAACGATGTGACCCGCTTCGACGTCGGCGAGTTCCTGCGCGACCTCGTCCACGACCTGGTCGGCATGGAAGCCCGCGAGCGCATCGCCGCACGTTTCGAGATGGACTCCGTCGAGGTCGCCGCAGAACACGCCGCGCCGATCGCGCTCATCGTCAACGAGGTGGTGACCAACGCCCTCAAGCACGCGTTTCCCGACAATCGAAAAGGAACCTTGCTTGTTGGCCTGCACCTGGTCGAAGGTCGGATGCGGATCGAGATCCGCGACGATGGCGTGGGTGAGGGTGTGACCGGCATGTCGAGCGCTTCGTTCGGAACCTCGCTCGTGCGGACCTTGGGCCGCCAGCTCAAGGCGTCCGTCACGTGGGGCGACAACCGTCCCGGCACGGTCGTGACGATCGACGTGCCGATGGCGGGACTGGTGTCATGAGCCATCCTCCGCTGTCGATCCTGGTCGTCGAGGATCATGCGCTGGTCGCGATGGAGCTCGAGGCCATCATCGAGGAGGCCGGTCACGTCTCCGCCGGCTGGGCGATGAACTTCCAGGAGGCCAGCGACATCGTCGCGGCCCTGCCGAAGCTGCCCGATCTCGCCTTCGTCGACGTCAACCTGGGCGAGGGACCGTCGGGCGTCGACGTGGCGGAGAAGCTGCGGCAGCACGACGTCGAGGTGGTCTTCATGACCGCCAACGCCAAGCGACTCGCCGCCGACATGCACGGCGCCATCGGCATCATGGCCAAGCCCTATTCCTCGAGCGCGGTACTCGCGGCGCTGAACTATCTCCATGACGGGGTCCGGGCGCCGCCGCCCTCCTACGATCTCCCGGCCGGCCTTCATCTGTCGCCGCACTACGAGCGCAACTGGAACGGCACCTGATCTTCGGACCGCGGTTTCGCCGCCGGCATCTTCCTTGACACCGCGGCTCGCTTTTGCGTACCACTCTCGTATCTTGACACGAGGTTCGGTCTTGGCCCTGAAGCTTATCGTACGTTGCGCGCTGGAGACGGGTCGAGGCTAGAGGCTTCGCCAACCCGCCGATAGCGCGTACCTGGGCCCCTCGCGGGCCTTTTTTATTGCCTTCCGCCATCCGATCTCTTGCCGAACGAACCCCAACGGAACAGGGCCATGTCCCAGCAGTCGCCGCAGCCGTCGCACCAGCAGACCACCGCCCACGGCACGCTCCGCGAGATGAGCGGCGCGCAGATGGTCGTGCAGGCGCTCAAGGACCAGGGCGTCACCACGCTCTTCGGCTATCCCGGCGGCGCGGTGCTGCCGATCTACGACGCGCTGTTCGGCCAGAAGGACATCAAGCACATCCTGGTGCGCCACGAGCAGGGCGCGGCCCACGCCGCCGAAGGCTATGCCCGCTCGTCCGGCAAGGTCGGCGTGCTGCTGGTGACCTCCGGCCCAGGTGCCACCAACGCCGTCACCGGCCTGACCGACGCGCTGCTCGATTCGATCCCGCTCGTCTGCATCACTGGGCAGGTGCCGACGCATCTCATCGGCACCGACGCGTTCCAGGAGTGCGACACGGTCGGCATCACCCGGCACTGCACCAAGCACAACTACCTCGTGCGCTCGATCGCCGACCTGCCGCGCATCCTGCACGAGGCCTTCTACGTGGCCCGCAGCGGCCGGCCCGGCCCGGTGGTGGTCGACATCCCCAAGGACGTGCAGTTCGCCCGCGGCACCTACGTCGAGAAGGCCGCCGTGCCGGAGCACAAGACCTACCGGCCGAAGATGGACCCGGACATGGCGCGGGTCGAGCAGGCGGTCATGCTGATGGCCTCGGCCAGGCGTCCGGTGTTCTATACCGGCGGCGGAATCATCAACTCGGGGCCGGAAGCCTCGACGCTGCTGCGCGAGCTGGTGGCGCTGACCGGCTTCCCGATCACCTCGACGCTGATGGGGCTCGGCTGCTACCCGGCCTCGGGCCCGGCGTGGCTCGGCATGCTCGGCATGCACGGGACCTACGAGGCCAACCACGCGATGCACGATTGCGACGTGATGATCAACATCGGTGCGCGCTTCGACGACCGCATCACCGGCCGGCTCGACGCCTTCTCGCCGGGATCGCGCAAGATCCACGTCGACATCGATCCGACGTCCATCAACAAGACCGTGCGCGTCGAGGTGCCGGTGCTCGGCGACTGCACCCGCGTGCTGCGCGCCATGCTCGACCTGTGGAAGAGCCGCAAGCTCAAGGCCGACCCCGACGCGCTCAAAGGCTGGTGGAAGGCCATCGAGGCGTGGCGGGCGAAGAAGTCGCTCGGCTTCCGCAACTCGACGTCCGTGATCAAGCCGCAGCACGCCGTGCGCCGGCTCGACGCGCTGACGCGCCACCGCGAGACCTACATCACGACGGAGGTCGGTCAGCACCAGATGTGGGCGGCGCAGCACTACGATTTCGAGGAGCCGAACCGCTGGATGACCTCGGGCGGCCTCGGCACGATGGGCTACGGCCTGCCAGCCGCGATCGGCGTGCAGATGGCGCATCCCAAGGCGCTGGTGATCGACGTCGCCGGCGAGGGCTCGATCCTCATGAACATGCAGGAGATGTCGACGGCGGCGCAGTACAACCTGCCGGTCAAGATCTTCATCCTGAACAACGAATATCTCGGGATGGTGCGGCAGTGGCAGGAGCTGCTGCACGAGAAGCGCTATTCGGAGAGCTACTCGCATTCGCTGCCCGATTTCGTGAAGCTCGCCGAGGCCTACGGCGCGCACGGCATCCGCGTCTCCGATCCCGCTGACCTCGACGCCGCGATCACCGAGATGATCGAGACGCCGAAGGCGGTCATCGTCGACTGCCTGGTCGACAAGATGGAGAACTGCTTCCCGATGATCCCCTCGGGCAAGGCGCACAACCAGATGATCCTGGCCGAGGACGCCGACGTCGAGCTGGAGAGCATGATCGACGCCAAGGGCCGCGAGCTGGTGTAGCGACCTGTCATTCCGGACGGAGCGCAGCGGAGATCCGGAACCCATTGCGCTCTCCGGAGAGAGTGTTTCTGGAGAGAGCAACGGGTTCCGGGTCGCGCTTCGCGCGCCCCGGAATGACGAGGATGGAAGACCCCCATGAACGCCCTGATCCCGCAGCCGCCGTCCCCCTACACCGCGCCGCCGAAGCAGCACGCGGTGGAGACCCACACGCTCTCCGTGCTGGTCGACAACGAGCCCGGCGTGCTGGCGCGCGTCGTCGGCATGTTCTCGGGCCGCGGCTACAACATCGTCAGCCTGACGGTGGCCGAGGTGGCGCATGCCGACCACCTCTCCCGCATCACCATCGTCACGTCCGGCACGCCGGAGGAGATCGAGCAGGTCACGCTGCAGCTCGACCGCCTGGTGCCGGTGCATTCCATCACCGACTTGACGCTGCGCGGCGAGAGCCTCGAGCGCGAGTTGGCCATGATCAAGGTCGCCGGCCGCGGCGAGGACCGCCAGGAGGCGCTGCGCCTCGCCGAGGCGTTCCGCGCCCGGGTGATCGACGCCTCCATCGAGAGCTTCGTCTTCGAGCTGACCGGCGCCTCGTCCAAGATCGACCATTTCGTCGGGCTGATGCGGCCGATCGGGCTGGTCGAGGTGTCGCGCACCGGCGTCGCCGCGATCACGCGCGGCCCGGAGAAGATGCCGTAGCGATGACATGCTGGGCACGGGCCGCCATCCGTTCGCCCGCAAGTCTCAGCCGGCCAGCGGGTCACCCGCCACCACGATCTCGTGCACGCTGAACAGACCGGCCTCGTCCGTCCAGACGCGCCGCGGCGCCCAGCCCGCGCCCCGCGCCAGCGCCTGGAACGCCTGCACGGTGTACTTGTGCGAGTTCTCGGTGTGGATCGACTCGCCCGGGCGGAACACGAAGCTGCGGCCGAGCAGGCGCACGGTCTGGGCGCGCTCGCTGACGAGGTGCATCTCGATGCGGCTCTCGGCGCCGTTGAAGCGGGCCTCGTGGCGGAAACCGTCGAGGTCGAAGTCGGCGCCGAGTTCGCGATTGGCGCGCGCCAGCAGGTTCTTGTTGAAGGCGGCGGTGACGCCGGCGGCATCGTCGTAGGCCGGCAGCAGCCTGGCCGTCGGCTTGCGCAGGTCGACGCCGATGATCAGGCGGCCGCCGGTTCCGAGCGCGACGGCCATGCTGCGCAGCAGCGCTTCGGCTTCGCCGGGGCGGAAGTTGCCGACGGTCGATCCGGGGAAGAAGCCTATGCGCGGAAGCGCGGCCAGATCGTCCGGCAGCATCAGCGGGTCGCGGAAGTCGCCGACCACCGGCTCGACCCGCAGGCGCGGAAAGCGCACGGCCAACCGGTCATGCGCCTCGGCCAGCGCGCTCGCCGAGACGTCGACGGGCACATAGGCGGCGAGCTTGTCGAGCGCGCCGAGCAGGATCTCGGTCTTCCGCGACGAGCCCGAGCCGAACTCGACCAGTACCGAGCCCGACGGCGTGTCGGCGACGATGTCGGCGGCGCTCGCCTCGAGGATGCCGATCTCCGTGCGCGTCGGATAATATTCCGGCACGTCGGTGATCGCTTCGAAGAGCTCGCTGCCGCGCGCGTCGTAGAGATACTGGCACGGCAGCGTCTTCTGCGCCGCGCCGAGGCCCTGCAGGGCGTCCATGGCGAAAGCGGACGCGGACGCGTCCTCCTCGAGACTCGTGTGGGTCATGACGCTACCGGTCGCTCGCGAGGCGCAGGCCGGTGAACTGCCAGCGCTGATGGGGATAGAAGAAGTTGCGATAGGTCGCCCGGGCGTGGCCCGGTGCCGTGGCGCAGGACGAGCCGCGCAGCACCTGCTGCGAGCACATGAACTTGCCGTTGTACTCGCCGATCGCGCCCGGTGCCGCCTTGTAGCCGGGGTAGGGCAGGTAGGCCGATTGCGTCCATTGCCAGACGTCGCCGAACATCTGGCGGTCGCCCGGCTGCGCCGCCTCGGGCGCCAGCCGGCGCGGCCGCTCGGCCGGGTCGGCATCGGCGATGGCGGCGTGCTCCCACTCGAACTCGGTCGGCAGGCGGTGCCCGGCCCAGCGCGCGTAGGCGTCGGCCTCGTAGAAGCTGACGTGGTCGACCGGGGCGGAGAGGTCGACCGGGCGCAGGCCGTGCAGGCTCATCTGCCACCAGGCACCGTCGCGCTCCTCCCAGTAGAGCGGCGCCGCCCAGCCCTGGGCCTTGACCACGCCCCAGCCGTCGGCGAGCCACAGTGCGGGGTCGCGGTAGCCGCCGTCGCGCATGAAGGCCAGCCATTCGCCGTTGGTGACGAGACGGTCGGCGAGCGCGAAGGGCTGCAGCAGCGCCCGGTGTCGCGGTCCCTCGTTGTCGAAGCAGAAGCCCTCGCCGGCATGGCCGATCTCGTGGATGCCGCCGTCGTAGGCGGTGAAGGTCTGCGGGGCGGGGATCCCCTGTGCCTGCGCCGGTGCCGGCGCGTAGGCCGGCCGCAATGGTTGGCTGGCGAACAGGCCGAGGATGTCGGTGAGCAGCAGCTCCTGGTGCTGCTGCTCGTGGTGGATGCCGGTCTCGAGCAGTTCCGCCACCTGCGGGTCGGCCATCGCCGCCGCATCCGCGAGCA
>CAZZWW010000068.1:0-10800 GCA_964657815.1 Vulcanimicrobiota bacterium
CCTCGGCGCGGCGACGTGCGGCCGGTCGTAGAGCGGCGCCTCGTCGCCCAGCTCCTTGATCGGCAGGTCCACCTTCACCGCGCCGCCGTGCTTGACGACGAAGCGCAGCGTGTCCGTGGTCTTGCCGATCACCGCGAAGTCGAGCCCCCACTTGACGAAGACCGCCTCGGCCGCGGCGCGCCTGTCCGGGTGCAGCACCATGAGCATGCGCTCCTGGCTCTCCGACAGCATCATCTCGTAGGCGCTCATGCCCGTCTCGCGGCAGGGCACCGTGTCGAGGTCGAGCTCGATGCCGAGGTCCCCCTTGGCCCCCATCTCGACGGCCGACGAGGTGAGGCCGGCGGCACCCATGTCCTGGATCGCCACCACCGCGCCGGTCTGCATCAGCTCGAGGCAGGCCTCGAGCAGCAGCTTCTCGGCGAAGGGGTCGCCGACCTGAACGGTGGGCCGCTTCTCCTCGGCGTCGGCCTCGAAGCTCGCCGAGGCCATGGTGGCGCCGTGGATGCCGTCGCGCCCGGTCTTCGAGCCGAGATAGACGATCGGGTTCCCGACCCCGGTGGCCTTGGCGTAGAAGATCTCGTCCGTCCGGGCGAGGCCCACCGCCATGGCGTTGACCAGGATGTTGCCGTCGTAGCGGGTGTGGAACTCGGTCGAGCCGCCGACCGTGGGCACGCCGAAGGCGTTGCCGTAGCCGCCGATCCCGGCCACGACGCCGGCCACCAGATGCTTGGTCCGGGGGTGCTCCGGCGCGCCGAACCTGAGCAGGTTGAGGCAGGCGATCGGCCGCGCCCCCATGGTGAACACGTCGCGCAGGATGCCGCCGACGCCGGTCGCCGCGCCCTGGTAGGGCTCGATGTAGGAGGGGTGGTTGTGGCTCTCCATCTTGAAGACGCAGGCGTCGCCGTCGCCGATGTCGATCACCCCGGCGTTCTCGCCCGGTCCCTGGATCACCCACGGCGCCTTGGTCGGGAGGGTGCGCAGGTGGAGGCGCGAGGACTTGTAGGAGCAGTGCTCGTTCCACATCGCCGAGAAGATGCCGAGCTCGGTGAAGCTGGGCTCTCGCCCGATCAGGGCGAGGATGCGGCGATACTCGTCGGGCTTGAGCCCGTGCGCGGCCACGAGCTTTGGAGTGATGGCGGGTTCGGCGACGGGCACGAGGCTCTCTGGTTGGGGCGGCGACGACGCCGTCTTAGCAAAGGGCCGGCGCGCCTGTCGCGTGCCGATGCACGGCGACATTGCTTGCCGAAAATGAAACTATGAGGTATGTCGGCGAGAGTCAAGCCCTTGTTATGGCTGGCTTATCGCTGTCGCGGACCTGTCGCGAGACCTGACATGTAGCCCTGCCAAAGTCAGGGAACGTCGACAAAAAGGCCGACCGAAGTCAGGGTACCGCGACATAAAACCCTGCCACCGGCGCGTACCGCGACACGACAGATTTTCGCGTGCGCGTTCGGCGACACGGCCCTTCCGTCGCAAGGCACTAGGATTTCAGGTGTGTCTCAAACCGGATCCGATTGGAAAAAATAGCGGGCTTCAAGGAACACGTCTCGCCCATCCCTTCGAGATGCACGTGAGTCGTGAGCCGCTCCGCTTGAGTGCGGCCGGCTTCGCTGCCGAACGCAATGCAAGCTAAGCTGACCAGGATTTTATGATGTTCTCAATAGTACCCTCACCTCCGGGTTGCCAAGCATTGGTTGGGAGCCACTCAGCAAAAAAGCATACGGCCTCACGTTCGATCGGCGATGCTGACTCTTTCATTCTCCGACCCAGCCCGAACATATCAAGCTCGTCCGGTCCAGGAAATCCAGAATTGAGAGCGTATAAAATCTTGTCTACGAGAAAATCCTCATCGGAGAAATCGCGGATCAAAGAGATCATGTAAAACGACAAAATCCAAAGCGCCACATTGACTGAGACATAATGGAATGCAGCAAGGGCCGGATTGCTTCGGTCTATAGCGATTGGTAAACGACGACGAATTAACTCGTCGACGTCTTGCGCTTCGAAGTGCCTCGAAAGACCGACTCGTTCGCCGATTAGTCGTCCAGAAGGATTTGTCCGATTTGCAAAAGCTTCTTCAATAAATTTTACGAGCTGCTCGTCTGTCGTCACTTCATCGCTTTCCTGAGCGCCCAGCACACCGCGATTCGCCCGATAGCCTGATCGATCTGTTGTTTGTGTCAGTCATCACCACCTCTATAGCAAGTGTTATTGATCCTCGTCCTTGACGCCCGTACAAGCAGTCGCTCTCGCTATCTTTGCCGGTATAATTCCTTCTGTGGGACCTCCAGTGCTCGAGCGCTCACCGTATACCGGACGGCTGATGTAGCCTCGGCGATCAGTTCAAAGAATGCTTCTCGCGTTCTCTCCCGCGACCGCGTTACCGGCGATCCTTCGATCAGTTTCACGCCCTTGTATTAAAAGTGTTCTCCAGGATCACGTTAGTATTTCCCAAGATCGATTTGATGCAGGTGGGAACGTACGTTATCAAACGATCCCTTCTTATAGACGCTCAGTGTTCGATCGTCCTGCCGCGAGCTCGTTTGTTTGATAAAGAAACCTTCGTCTTCGGAAAAGAAGCCGTTTGAGGCGATCGATAGGCTTTCGAACAATAGCAATCCAAGACCGAATTCTGCTCCCCCATTCCTTTTAAAGAGGTGGAGCATTACGTCTTTCGGCATTTCATTGTACACGTCCAAGCCTTCGAATATTACGTTGTTGACGTATTTGTTTGTGTCGATACCGCGGAGCACGTTGCCGTCGTAGCTGCATGCCGGCACTGCGATACCTCTATGTTCGCTTACCGATCCGTCAAAAACTTCATCCCGCGATGTCACCTCATGAATAGGATCAAGTATTTCACCGACCTGCTCTAACAGCATTCCGAACTCTAAGGCTCCAACGCCGACCAGAGGCTTGACTGTCCAGTTCATACTTTCCTCCTACCGAACGAAGCCATTTTGCTTTAGGCAGTTAGCGTAAGCGAGCATCTGCGCGACCGCGCCGTCGTACTTATGATGGAACTTACTCCTACTCAAGTCAGCAACATCCATTGCCACAGCGCCTATAAAATTACCGCTTCCGATCGCTGTTGCCTGCGCGCCGCGGTAGGCAAATGAAGAAGCGCTCGACCCATAGCTTGCTGTTGCCGCATGATCTGTGGGCGTCATCTGCACCGAGGGGCCGGCCGAATACGGGAGATATGACACCGAGGCTGAGATCGGCGCCGCCCGGTAGCAGGCCGTGCAGCCGCACCGTCTCGTCGCCGGCGAGCGCCGGCAGCACAAGGTGGGCCACCTGGAGGAAGCGATAGGAGTCAAAGCGGGAAATTGTATCGTAGCCGAAAGCCCACATTCCAGCTTCCACAACGCGGAGGAAAACACCTTTGACGATCCGCTCGCGTTCGCTGTCTGAGTTTATCGGCGCACTGACCGGCCCTCTCATGGCATCCCATCGCCCCGTGGCTGAAGAGCGCCCCTGGTGCCGAGGCTGCCGCGCCGGAGAGCGGTGAGGTACCGGCGTCGCGACCTGATCGGAGATCGGCTCGTCCACTCCTCGAGTCCGCGGGACGTGAGACTTTATAGACCGATTCCAGTCAGGGCCCGCGATCGGCTGGAAGCGCCGCTCTCCGCCAGTCCGACCAGTCGTACAAGCGAGCAAGCTTTACCGATTCCAATCCCGCGAACTGCGGCTTGAACGTGAGGGCCACGACACGAAGATCCGGTAGGAAGTAGGAGATGGTCTGCGTTCCATCCGGGTGCCGATCCCCTCTCACAATATCTCGAGACAGCTTTCGGCTTGCCAGCTCCGGCGTGTCGGCCGGCGAGAGGTGAAAAGGCAGAGCATCAAGACTCCCATCGAAGGTCACGTCGTAGAGCACCCAATCGTCCGTCGAGACTGCGGTTCTCGTCTGCCAACCTGGATCGTGCAGTTCGACTTCGATGCCTTTATTCCGGCAGATGAAAAAGCGCGCCGACCGGACCGGCGGAAATGGCGGCGCGGCGCCGATCCAACGGCCGAACTCGGTCAGCCACGAGCCCAGGCCGTAACAGCCGACCCGGTCCACGAGGCCCTCGACCCAAGGGGCGGCGCGGTCGATCATGGGTCGTGCAACCGATCGACGCGGGGCATCGGAAAAACCTCCCATTTGGTCCCGTCGAAGCGCGACAGGCCTTTGTCGCCGATCGCCCACAAAACCCCATCGACCGTGTCGAGCGTGCCCTCGATCGTTCGATTCGTGCCGCCGTTTTGCCCCTCAGTCCGCGGAGGCCCGGCCACCCGCTCGACGCTGCCGTTCGGCAGGACGCGGCAGACGGCCGTGCCGCCGACGTAAAGCTGTCCTGCGAAAAGCCGTGGCCGGGTGAAGCGGAGGAGTTCGCCGTCGGCATCGCGCGCGCCTCGGCAGGCGACCTCGAAGCCGGTCCGGCCGTTTCCTTTGAACAGCACACCGTGATCGGTCGAGATCCAGACCTCCTCGGAGGTTTGCGCAAAGATGCCCGTCAGCCTGATCTCATCGAGTTCGGGATGCCGGCTCGTCAGGTCGAGCCACTGCCAAGCCTGTCCCGGCGGCCGCCAGAACAGCGAAGGTCGAGAAACGTAAGCAGAGCCCGCGGCGTAAAGGTCGCCGTGCCCCGGCGTTCGGGCCACGAGCGAACAAGAGAATCGTCCTG
The DNA here is from genome assembly GCA_964657815.1 of Vulcanimicrobiota bacterium. Taxonomy (GTDB): domain Bacteria; phylum Pseudomonadota; class Alphaproteobacteria; order Rhizobiales; family Beijerinckiaceae; genus RH-AL1. The sequence continues at coordinate 4,671 of CAZZWW010000068.1, forward strand.
GCTCGCGATCTTGTCCTTTGTAGAATTTTCGCGGCCGCGGGACGGGCGCGATCGTCTCGTACATCCCTTCGTCGTCGTGGACCCAGCGGTCTCGCTCCTGCCGATAAACCTGGCCGCCGTGTCCCGTGACGAGAAAACCTCCATCGAGGATGTGGATCCCGTCGAGAAGACGCGCGTCGGGATGGTCGACCTTCGTTTGGCTGGCGTCGTCGCCGAGCATCCAGATGTCGCCGGCCTCGTCGAGAATGGCGATGCCGTCCTTTGTCCAGCCGGCGGCGCGGTAGCGGGTGATGCTCGTCAGCCTCGCCGAGAGCTCGACGCAGCGCCACTGACCGCGGCTGTATTTATAGAACAGCGAGTAGGGATCCGCCGGATCATAGAAATCGTGCAAGCCGTCATGCACGCTAGAGGCGAAGACACAAGTCTCTCTGTCCACTGCAACTTTTTTGTGAAAATAACAAAGGCCATCTATATTCCACGCATCATCCTCTGGGCAAAATTCTTTGGCGAATTGGCTCATCGAATCCCCCAGCTTTTCTTCAGTGCATCCAACCTTGTCATGTCCGGGTCGCTCTCAGGCGTTGGCGCATTCCGGCTCCCTCACCTCTCTGATTTCTTCTTTACACCGTCAAATGTAACAGTTCCGAGTATTTTTCCTTTAATTCGCGCGCTGTTTAACCCTGCCTCAAAGTCACGATGCAATTTGTCGTGTGTCGTGGGTGAGACGCAGACGGTCAAAGCATTCCGGTACGACGGCGCCCGGCACCACCGCTCCGCGGCCGAACCGCCGGATGCACATGTCGATCGCCGCCATGGGCTCGCGCTCTCCTCGCGGTCGCCCAGGTCCATGCCGGGCAGCGCCCGCTGGCGGTACGCGGCGGCAGCGATGGTCCGCATGCTCGGCGTGCAAGCAGCCGCTAAAGCTCCATGACTACGGGTGAGCCCAGTCGCGTGACGGCGACCGAAACGATCTTTTGCATGTCCGGCGCGTATGTGATGGCGACGACACGTGCGTCGCCGAGGTAGTGAGTGACGGTCCGGCTCTCCGGGAAGAAGGCTGCGTCATCTCCGAGCTTGCGACGTGCGCGCTGTGGAGTTTCGGATAAGGCGTCGAGACCGAAGGGAAGGGGCGCCCGGGTCGCGTCGAATGTGGCGGCCTGTATCGCCCAAGCCTCGGGATCGAGCCGATTGGCCTTCCTCCAGTCCGGTCGGACCAGCTTTATGGCGATGCCTCGTTCATGGCTTTCCAAATCGGCGGCTTCGTATCGACCTTCCGGAGGCAGCGCCCCGGGCTCGAACCCGAGCCAGCGACCGAGTTGCGCGAGTCTGGCGGGGACCTCGGTCGCCATGACGATGCGCGCGAGTTCGTCGCTCCAGAATTGCGCCTCGCCTGACCTGTCCAGATCGCTTGGCGCGTTCACGTCAGCGCCTGCCCAGCGCAGTTTGGAGGGAATGGGATCCTTTTCCAGCTGGTGCCGTCGAACCTGGCGATGTTGTGGTTACCCATAACCCAGAGCACGCCGTCGACAGCTTGGATCGTGCTCACGTCGTCGATGTTCGGCTCGCTTCGAACGCGGTGCACGCCCGTGCCATCCAAGACGAAAAGGCCACGCGGTTTTGCGATGCTGCCGATGTACAGCCTGCCCTCAAGCATGGCGAGACTGGTAAACGACGGGGCGCCCACGACCTCGTCGACGACGCGGAAGCCGTCCCTCAAGTTGCCGAGGAGGAGGGTACCCTCGCGCCCGCAGGCCCAGACGCGATCACGGCTCTCGAACAGCACGGCGGTAAGGGAATGGCTGCCCTCGACGCGTGCCTCCTCGAATTTCTCACCGTTGAAGCGGAAGATGCGGCCTTCATTGCAGCAGACGTAGAAGTCGCTCTCGCTGCGTCCGTCTATGCTCCAAAGCGTCTTCGACGCATCTAGCTGCATGATGCGATTGTAAGCCTCGATCTCTTCCTTGGAGGGGCGGCCTTTGGCCAGTAGCTCTTCCGTCATAGCAATGCCGCGGTCGGGCCCGTCGAACAGGCCTTCGTCGAGCACGGTCCACCGTCCGTCGGCACCGCGCTTGTAATTCTGGCCGCCGCCGCCGATCGCGATCAGCGTGTCGCCAAGCTGTCGTATGCGGCGGAACAATCCCGGGCGATGCCGGGCCCGGAACGCCGCGTCAGACGGCGCGATAGTCTCGGTCAGCTTCGTGTATACGTTGTAGACCGCGCCATCCTCCGACAGGATATGCATGATCCTATGCTTCCCGCCCGGCTTCCTAAAGAGCGCCATGTCGGCGACGGCGAGGCGCAACGTTTCATAGGACCACGCCTCATCGGCGTACTGGCAAAGGCCGGTGAACTTGACTCCAAGCTCTTGGGCCTCCGGAGTCGTGGCGATGTAGATCAGGTCTTTGCTCACCGCCCGCATTCTCGTGAAGGCTATCGTATTATCAGTCATAGGATAACCTCAATGCAGATTGTAGGATAGGCCTTGGCTAAGCGTATTGTATTGCGAGGAACCCGGCGCGGGAGGCGTAAGGGTTGTGCGACCTAGTATATTGCTGTTGAGTGAAGGCTGCGCCATGATTTTCTCGAATATATCTACAGTGCATTTGTACCTCGTCGCCACGTTCGCTGCTTCGACGGAGATGGCCGTGATATCGCGAATGGGAGCGGTGCCTTGTACCTGCGCTCGGGGCCCGCTTCCAAGCAGCGCGACCTTGGCGTCGGCCTCATGCGCGAGACCGTGTTCGCTTCCATCATCCGACGAACGGCCAATCAATCAGATGGAAGGACCGTCATTTTGGCTCGGCAGTCCGGGTATTCGCTTACTGCTGTCGTTACGGCTGCCATAGCGTACCGTATAATCGGGCACGATGTGATGGGCCTGAGCCCATCGCCGTGCCGAACAGGCCGTTGGCGAAGCCGCCGCCGTCCAAGCCGCTGGCGATGCCGGAGAGGGCCGAGGCGACAGAGCCGAGCCCGCCGGCAGGACCGCAACGGCCGCCACCATGCTGCCGCAATCGATAGCACCGCCAACTCTTCCGGCCTTCTTGCCGTTGAAGGAGATGCTCGATCAACCTTTACTTCGGCATGGGGAGACGCTCCCACGAGACGCCGTCGAAGCGGGCGATGTCCCGCGATCCGATCGCCCAGAGAGCGCCTTCGACCGCATCGACGGTATGGATGTCGTCGAGTTCGGGCCGCAGTCCGCTCGCGACCCGACGGATATCGTGCCCGTCGTAGACGAACAGGCCGCGCGGATCGGCATAGCTGGAGAGGTATAGTTTGTCTTGGAAGCGTGCCATCTTCGAAAACATCGGACCTTCGTCACCCGGAACTGCGGCAAAGCCGGACCCTGCGTTGCCATGCAGAAGTGTTCCGTCACGACCGCAAATCCATAACGCTCCTTCGTGCTGGACAAGGATATCGGTCAAGTAAGCCAATGAAGGCGACGAAATTTTCTTCATCTCGTGTCCATCCCAGTGAAAGATTCTCCCATGGCTGCTCGACATATAGAGGTCGTCCAATCGTGATCCGTTGATTGAGTGAAGGTCGGTATTGGCTGTATAAAGCTGTAGGCGACGCTCGCTCTCTGCTTCGAGGTCCGGATGAGACTTCCAGAATGCTTGCTGCTCGCGTCCTGTTCGACCTTCCGGCTTAATCGCGAACACCCAATTGCTATCCACGCGCTCATCGAAGAGCCGGAGATCGATCGGAACCCAACCTTTTTCGCTCGCCTGACTATAGTTTTGACCGCCGTCGCCACATGCGACGAGGGTTTGAGCGACCTGTCGAAGGTCGGACATGCGACCCAACCGCCGACCGGGAAATGCGCTTTCGTCGACGATGCGTCCGCCTTTAAAACTTGGTTCCGGGGAAAAAAGGACACCTTCGTGAGACATGTACACCGCAATGCGTCCGCCTTCGGGGCGCCGATAGGCGATGATGCGCTGGGTCGAAACGCGCACATCGGCGTGATCCCATGAGCCCTCCGAATATTGGAAGATGCGCGTGAAGGACTCCTGCGCCTCGGCATCGACGGGCATGCCCGCCGCATACAAGACATCTTTGCTGAAGGCTCGCGCCCGAGTGATCTCGTACATACAAGCGCTATCCTAAGGATGAATGGTTGGCTTTGATAAAGCTGGGATCGTGTCAGGGGATGGTGGATACCGCGAGTCGAAATAGGTCCGACCTAGTGTGTTCATATCAGTGTCGGCAAATTCGGCATCGACGCCGGCTGGCGATGCCGTCCTTTGTCCAGCCGGCGGCGCGGTAGCGGGTGATGCTCGTCAGCCTCGCCGAGAGCTCGACGCAGCGCCACTGACCGCGGCTGTATTTATAGAACAGCGAGTAGGGATCCGCCGGATCATAGAAATCGTGCAAGCCGTCATGCACGCTAGAGGCGAAGACACAAGTCTCTCTGTCCACTGCAACTTTTTTGTGAAAATAACAAAGGCCATCTATATTCCACGCATCATCCTCTGGGCAAAATTCTTTGGCGAATTGGCTCATCGAATCCCCCAGCTTTTCTTCAGTGCATCCAACCTTGTGATGTCCGGGTCGCTCTTAGGCGTTGGCGCATTCCGTTCGCACATCTCTTCTGCGTAATCGAGGAGCTTATCTCTTGCCCCTGGATGCCTCCATTGTGAGCCGATCGACGAATTTGTCCTCGTGTCGCCCACGCACAAAAGCCTTTTGGGCTAAGCCGGGCCGATCAATCGTGCAAATTCTATCTTGCCTAGAGGCTTGTCTGGACTGGGGGGCGTAAGTCGCGTCAGCTTCAGTGGTTCGAGTTGCGATAGAAAACTCATATGTTCGAGGGCGGAGACCTTGATCAGGTTCTCGACGGAATTTTCGCCGCCGAGCTGCAACGCAGGGACAAAGGCGAAGACTTCACCGCGACCAACCGGACCCCACCTGCGCGTTGCGCGCTGGTAAAGAGAACGCGGGTTCTCGATAGCATTCTTGATCATCATTCCCACAAGGAAGTCGTGAGAGAACGGTTTGCTCGTTTCCGGATCGGTCAGGGCCGAGGGCGGCTGAGCGAAGCAGTCTGAAACCCGCAGGTTGACCAGCATCGTATGCCCTCTGCGGTCCCAGATCCTGAGATCATTCACGGCTGTATAAGCAACGACAGTCATATTTTCTGCGTTATACTTTGGATCACCCTCAAATAGGTCTCCGAGAATTGCATCGAAGGGCGTGGGATCGCACATCCAAAGACATCCGTTATTCCAACTTCCCCAGCCATGGTCGCGCCAGAAGTCGAGGATCTTGCGCGGGAGCCGATCGCGGAACCGTTCGATCGTAGCCGGCAACGCCTCTTCGCTGTCGGAGGGCGATCCGAATTCCGCTGCTATGCTCGACCATACATCGTATTCCATTATGTTCCTTAAGGTTTTGACTTTATTCTCGGCGTGATGCTGAAAGTCAGTACTGCCGCCATTGGACATTTAAGATCGCACATTTCTGTTGCATCTTGGAGAAGACTATCCCTCAATCCGCTATGCCTCCAGGAATTGCTGCGGAATACCATCCGGGTCTTGTTGTCGGGCAGAGGGTAGGGTGTCGGGTTGGTCGGGTCGGGCACCAGCGCCATGATGAAGGGCCGGTCGGGGTCGCCCTCCTGGTAGGAGACGAGGCACTCCATGCCCACGCGCGGGATGACCTGGTGGCCCCAGGTGCCGCCGGCCCAGGGCTGGCCCACGCGGATCCACACCGTGTCGGTGAACGAGACCGATCTCGACTACCTGCGCCGCCGCATGGAGCACAGGAATATTCTACAATCGCTCCTTTGACTGAGCAGCCACAGCTTCGGCCGCACCGTCATCGCGTAGGACCGCGTGCCGCGCGTCGTGAGGCTGCCCTCGTGCATCTCCGTCACGAAGCCGTTCCACCAGCGCTCGCCGCCGTCCTTCAGCCGGACCCGGAAGTCGACGCTCGAGCCGATCAGGTCGCCGGCCTGGAGGTCGTCGCGCTGCGCCTTCACCGCCGCCTGGATCGCGAACAGCGCGTTGACCCGCTCGTCGATCTCGAGGTGGTGCAGCAGCAGCACGTCGGCGCCGAGCTTCGTCTCCACCGCCATCATGCGGCCGGACTGGGAATAGGCGACGCGGTCGGAGGTCATGATGGC